>JBJOQU010000001.1:0-4010 GCA_046049745.1 Actinomycetota bacterium
TTCATGGTGCTGGTCCTTTCCGTGGAACCCGAACTGGGTTATCTCCGACGGTAGGCGCCCGAATTCACCGTTTCCAGCGACTTTGACGTCCCTTGGACGTGCGTTGGACGAATCTTTACCGTGCGATGGGTAAAACGACCTCGTTGTGTCGAAGGAACCCTGGTTTCCATGGTGGATCGAACCGCGCGATGCGGACCTGACCGTTCACAATGATGTTGTTCTCCGCCAGAATTTGTCGCAACTCTCGTTCCTTGTCGGTGACACGGTCGGTCGATGTTGTACCCGAGAACCTCAGCGCTGCGGCGACATGCTCAGGCGAATCCCGCAAGGTCACGCTCGACCCGGCCGGGCGCGGCATCGAATCAATGCTCATTCCGTCGGGCATGACGAACGACACAATCCAGGACCCTTGGGCGGTTGGTTCCTGAACGACGGGCGCCGTCATCGCAATGTTGTTCCGTGAGATGTACCCGACGAGCGGACGGAACCCCATACTTCCTGCGGTGCCGTAATCCGCGTCGACGACCACGTCTGCCATCACAACGGGGTGGTAACGACGGAGTTCGACGGAACCGATCCGGCCAATCACGTCGTACTTTTGTTGTTCGGTCATGTACTGAGTGTCGCACGACAAACACAGAAAAGCCCCCGCGCGAGCGAGGGCCTTTCCGGTGAAAGCGTGATTACGCCTTGGGAGCCGAGGTGTCCTTGGGAAGAGCGTCCTTGGCCGTCTTAGCAATCGTTGCGAAGGTGGCGGCGTCGTTGACCGCGAGGTCAGCGAGCATGCGACGGTCAACCTCGACACCAGCCAGAGCGAGGCCCTGGATGAGGCGGTTGTAGGTGATGCCGTTGAGGCGTGCAGCGGCGTTGATGCGCTGGATCCACAGGCGGCGGAATTCACCCTTCTTTGCGCGACGGTCGCGGTAGGCGTAGTTGAGCGAGTGTACGACCTGCTCTTTTGCCTTGCGGTAGAGGCGCGAGCGCTGGCCGCGGTAGCCCTCGGCGCGCTCGAGTGTGGTGCGGCGCTTCTTCGCCGCGTTGACTGCGTTCTTTACACGTGCCATTTCAGTTCCTTAGTTCGTGCTCGGGTTACTTACCGAGAAGCTTCTTGATGACCTTGGCGTTCGCGGGGGCGAGAACGCGGTCCTTGTTGAGGCTGCGCTTGACGTCGCTGCCCTTGACTTCGAGGTTGTGGCGCATACCTGCACCCTGCTTCTTGACCTTGCCGCTTCCGGTGATCTTGAAGCGCTTCTTGGCACCCGAGTGGGTCTTCTGCTTCGGCATTTCGGTTATTCCTTCTCTGATTCGGCTTCGGCGGTGGGGGCTGCGGGAGCCACCGTGTCAGGACTCTGGGTCTTGACCGCTTCTGCCTTTGCTTCGGACTTGTTTTTCACAGGGGCGATGATCATCGTCATGTTGCGGCCGTCGACGGTCGGTGCGTGTTCGACGTTTCCGTATTCGGCGACTGCTTCCGCGAACTTCTGCAGAAGACGAACGCCGGCCTCGGGACGAGACTGTTCACGACCTCGGAACTGGATCATGGCCTTGACCTTGTCGCCCCCCTTGAGGAACGTCACGGCGTGCTTGAGCTTCGTTTCGTAATCGTGGACGTCAATCTTCAAACGGAAGCGGACCTCTTTGAGGACCGTCTGCACCTGGTTACGGCGCGCTTCCTTCGCTTTCTGAGCGGCTTCGTACTTGAACTTCCCGTAATCCATGATTTTGACGACGGGAGGAATCGCCTCCGGAGCTATTTCGACAAGGTCCAGGTCGGCTTCGCGTGAAAGACGCTGGGCAACCTCGAGCTTGACGACGCCAACCTGTTCGCCGAGGGGCCCGATGAGTCGGACCTCGGGAACGCGGATGCGCTCATTGATTCGCGGTTCGGTGATGTTGATCTCCTAGTGTTTTGCTAGCGCCCGGCGGACCGGTCGCGGCGAGCATCGCCCCAAGGAAACACAGAAACCAACCCCCTGACGGGGACGCACCCTTTCGCTACCGGTTTCCCGGTGGAGTACAACGACCCGACAACCCTCTTACGATTGACAGGTGGGATTTCTCCACTTCCTTGTTCGAGTTACCTCGAAACCTCCATCAGAATAGCAGGGAACGCGCGGTTGCGCGACCCGAGCCCGAAGGACACCTCATGAACGACTCTCACGACGCCGCGATGGACATCGCCGAAGTTCCCGCGGTCGAGGTGTTGCAGGGCGTCGCCGTGCACCTGATGTCCGCCGCTGCCGTCAAGGTTGGATTGGCCGAGGACGTCGAGCCGGACCTCGCCGAGGCACGCATGTTGATCAACGCTTTGGCTGGATTCATGACGGCCGCCGCCCCCGAATTGGGCGACCACCACGCCCGTCCGTTGCGCGACGGCCTGCGATCACTGCAGTTGGCGTTCCGCGAGGCGTCCGCGATTCCCGACGAGCCAGGCGCTGGTCCCGGCGAAAAGTGGACCGGCCCCGTCAACTAGAGGTTACTGAACCTGGTTGACCGTGAGGATGACGGACGGAGTTGCCGGGCGCGCTGGCGATGACTGACCTGCGTCGTACCAGAGGTTGATGTACTGACTGTCGTACGACCACATCAATTGGTACTGGTCGCAGGTGGTCACGTTGGCGACTGTTGCACAGGTGACGGGAACGAAGAAGTTCCATGCCGCGACGAGTTTGCCGGCGCCCGCCTGCAACGTCACGTCGGTGTTCGACGCGGGGACATTGACGCCGTTCTTGCGAAGCCAGAAACTTGTCAAGGCAGTCGATCCGCCTTGAGTTCGCGCAATCTGCGCTGAAAATGCAATGTTGTAAATGCCCGGTCGCGTGAAGGTCACGTATGACTTGTGTGTGTTGACATCGCCATCTCCGTGGACGACGGAAACGCCATCGGTCACGGCAGGATCGGCGTCGCTGAGGTAAACGGGGAACGCGGTGTTTACCTGTCGAGAGACCACAGGCGAGCTTTCCCAGCCCTGCGTGGTGACATCAAAGAATGACCCGACATCGCCCAATCCGCCAGTTCCTGCGGGGCCTTGTGGGCCGATCGGACCTGCGGCTCCGTTGGATCCATCGCTTCCGACAAGTGATGCAAGAAATTCGTCGACACTGCCGGGGTTACCCGCCAACACCCAGAGGTCGTATGCGGAAAGCCCGTCGGATCCGTTCGCCCCGGGAAGTCCGTCCGCGCCAGTTGCACCGGTCTGACCTGAAGCGCCAGTCTCGCCCACCGTGCACTCACCATCAGCGCCATCGACGCCGTCCGCACCAGCAGGTCCGACCAGAGTGGACAAGAAGTAGGTTTCGTCGCCGATGCCGCCCTCTGCAACCCACACGTCATAGGCGGAAAGGCCGTCTGACCCATTTGCGCCGGGTTCACCAGCCTCGCCAACGAGAGATCGGAGGAAGTCGAATTCGGAACCTTCACCACCCGTCAACACCCAGACGTCATAGGCACTGGGGCCTTCGGGTCCGGCGATGCCGTCGGCTCCTTCCTCACCAATTAGTGAATCGATGAAGTCGTCCGGGGTTCCAACGTTTCCTTCGTCAAGCCACAACTGGTAAGCACTGGGGCCTTGTTCACCGGAAGGGCCCGTTTGGCCATCATTCCCGACAAACGCGACGAAACCAGCGTCTCCCGAAGCGCCCGGTTCACCGACCAGGGAGTCCAGGAATTCTTGAATTGTTCCGGTATTTCCGACAGCTTTCCATAACTCGTAAGCGCTCAACCCGTTCGCGCCGGTCGCTCCAATGCTCGGGACCGGACATGGCGTTGGCGACGAAACCGCCTGGGTGGACGGGCGAATCGTGCATTGGCTGAGCAAGATGGCGATGAGGGCAAGGATCAAAGCGCCGACGGACACGAGCCACAAGATCCGTCGGGAACGGCGGTCTTTAGCAGAGTTCGATGTCGGCTTTCGCTCGGGGCGTTCAGAGGACATTGCGGGTCACCATTCGATTCGAAGAAAACTTCAGTTAGTTCAACGTAGCGGTAGTCGACGGATAATCGCATTCCCT
>JBJOQU010000002.1:0-3168 GCA_046049745.1 Actinomycetota bacterium
GGGGTTCGATACCTGGCTCGTGAATCGCCGCAATTGTTGCGCGTGCGAGTTTCGTCGCGACGTCAACGGCACGGTTGTCGTCGATCCCGTCTGATTCGCACACGAAGATGACGTCGACATCGGAAATGTAGTTGAGTTCACGTGCGCCCGTCTTGCCCATGCCAATCACCGTGAACGTGGTGCCAGCGAGATCCTCTGCAGACGCCGTGACGGTCTTGCGTGCAAGTGAAATCGCCGCGTCCACGGTCGCGTCCGTCAAGTCGGCAAGCGCCTGTCCGACACGCTGAACTGCGTCGACAGCGGAGGGTTGTGTCAAATCCCACGCCGCGATGGTCACCAGGTGATTTCGGTAGATGCTCCTCAGCGCATCCGAGTCGGCGACCTTGGACTGGCGGAACGCTTGTCGATATTGCTCGGCTGTCGGCAATTCGGACGGTGGCATTGCCTTCACGAATGAAGCGGGAGTGCGAAGAATGAACTCGGCTAAACCGTCACTTGCGCCGAGAACTCGAATCAACCCTTCGCGCAATCCGCCATCCGACTTGGCTAACGCTCTATCGACGTTCTTGCCCGAATCAATGTCAAACAGCCTGTCAAGCCACGCAAGCGCCTTGTCCGGGCTGGCCGCGCGACCAAACCATTCAGGATTCCATGACCGACGCGTGAGAACGTCGCGCGCGACACTGAGCTCCGCAAACCCGAGACGGGCCAGCGACTGAAGGCTCAGTTCGCTCGCCATGGGCTACAGCGTGCGGAAGTTCGAGTCCAACTCCCACGGGGTGACCTGGTTACGGTACGAGTTCCACTCGGCCAACTTGTTACGCAGGAAGAAGTTGAAGACCTGCTCACCAAGAGTTTCCGCGACAAGTTCACTCTCTTCCATCGCGTGAAGTGCTCGGTGAAGGCTCTCGGGAAGTGGCTTGTATCCCAGCGCACGCCGTTCCGTTGACGACAGGGCAGAGATGTCACCCTCAGCCTCCGGCGGCAACTCGTATCCCTCCTCAATCCCCTTCATTCCTGCGGCAAGCAGGAGTGAATAAGCGAGATACGGGTTTGCCGCAGCATCAAGGCCGCGGTATTCAATCCGAACAGACTGTTCCTTGCCCGGCTTGTAGTTGGGGACTCGAATGAGGGCGGACGTGTTGTTGTGTCCCCACGTCACGAAGGGCGGGGCTTCGCCGCCACCCCAGAGACGCTTATACGAGTTCACGAACTGGTTTGTGACCGCAGTGATCTCGGGAGCGTGAGTCAGAATTCCCGCCATGAACTGCCTGGCCGTCGTGGACAAGTTGTGTGGCTTGCTGGGGTCAAAGAATGCGTTCGCGTCGCCTTCAAACAGGGACATGTGAGTGTGCATTCCGCTTCCGGGGTGGTTCGCCAACGGCTTGGGCATGAACGTCGCGTAGACGCCCTGCTCGATGGCAACTTCCTTGACAACCGTGCGGAACGTCTGAATGTTGTCGGCCGTAGTCAACGCGTCGGCGTAGCGAAGGTCGATTTCGTTCTGACCAGGGCCCGCTTCGTGGTGGCTGAATTCGACAGAAATGCCCAAATCTTCCAAGTGACGCACGGCGTTACGGCGGAAATCGTGAGCGGTTCCGCCGGGCACGTTATCGAAGTATCCAGCCTCGTCGACAGGAATCGGGTTTTCCGAGTCGTTGGACTTAAACAGGTAGAACTCGATTTCGGGGTGCGTGTAAAACGTGAACCCCTTGTCGGCGGCCTTGTTCAATGTGCGACGAAGCACCTGGCGGGGATCGGTCGCAGCGGGCTGACCGTCGGGTGTCGTGATGTCGCAGAACATGCGGGCGGTCGGATCGACCTGCCCACGCCACGGCAAAACCTGGAACGTGGTCGGGTCCGGGTGCAACAGGACGTCTGCTTCGTACACGCGGGTCAAACCCTCGATGGAAGAGCCATCGACGCCGAGCCCTTCGGCGAAAGCACCCTCGACTTCCGCGGGTGCTAGTGCAACGTTCTTCAGGGTTCCCGACACGTCCGTGAACCACAGTCGAACAAACTTGACGCCGCGCTCTTCGATTGTGCGAAGGACGAATTCCTGCTGCTTTTCCATGGGGCTCCTTGACGATGAACTGCCACTACTAGGCTACTTGCTATGTCGCGGATTCGTTTCGCCCTCGCTCAGATAAACCCCGTCGTGGGTGACATCGAGGGTAATAGCGCCCTCATCAGGGACGCCGTTCGCGACGCGGCGAACGCTCACGCGAGTGTCGTCGCACTGCCCGAGATGGCCTTGACGGGGTACCCGATTGAGGACCTCGCATTTTCCCCCGATTTCGTGGCGGAGTCTGAGGCGGGGATCACACGTTTGGCTGCGCAATTAGCTGACGACGGATTCGGGGATGTTGCGGTTGTCGTCGGGTTCATTCGACTGGCTGAAACACCCAGTTTCGGTGGTGCGATTGCACATAACTCGCTCGCAGTTCTCGTCAACGGACGTGTCGATTCGACGTATGACAAACAGCACCTGCCGAACTATTCAGTGTTTGACGAGCAGCGCGTATTCGTGCCCGGTCGCGAAACTCACGCGTTAGTCATCGGCGGGGTCAAAGTTGGATTTCTGATTTGCGAAGACTTGTGGCGCGACGAGGGTCCGGTTCAGACACTTGCCGAACAAGGACTCGACGTCGTCGTCGTCATCAACGCTTCTCCGTTCGACCGAACCAAAGATGACAACCGTTTCCCCTTGCTCGAACGACGAGCACGTGAATTTGGGTCACCCGTCGCCTATGTCAACCTTGTCGGCGGACAGGACGATCTCATTTTCGACGGCGACAGCGCAGTGGTAGACGCTCACGGTGCTGTGCTCGCCCGCGCTACTCGGTTCGACTCAACGATTCTCTTTCATGACGTTGTCGGGACCGCCGGAGGTAGCGGCATCGCAATTCGGGAACGAAATCTGAACTTGCTTGCCCCTGTCATCACTCCCGACAAGGACGAGCGCGACGATATCTGGTCGGCACTTGTGTTGGGGGTTCGCGACTACGTCGAAAAGAATGGCTTCCCCAGCGTCACACTTGGTCTCTCAGGCGGTATCGACAGCGCGGTGTGCGCGGTTCTAGCTGCCGACGCCATCGGCGCAGAGCGCGTTTTCGGCGTTTCGATGCCCAGTCAGTGGTCGAGCGACCATTCCAAGGGTGACGCGGA
>JBJOQU010000003.1:0-8624 GCA_046049745.1 Actinomycetota bacterium
ACAACAATGACAATGACAGATCCGGTCGCAGACTTGCTGACCCGTCTGCGTAACGCGTCGCGTGCACACCACGACGCCGTCACGTTGCCCTCGAGCACGATCAAGGCGGGAATCGCCGAGATCCTCAAGCGCGAAGGTTACGTTTCGGACTGGAAGGTTGAGCCCGCTCGCGTAGGAAACGCACTCACCATCACGCTGAAGTACGGCAACGAACGCAAGGCGGCCATCTCTGGCCTCAAGCGCGTCTCGAAGCCCGGTCTTCGCGTGTACGCAAAGTCGACCGAGCTCCCAAGCGTTCTCGGCGGACTCGGCGTCGCCATCCTGTCCACCTCGTCGGGCCTCCTTACGGACCGCGAAGCGCAGAAGAAGGGCGTGGGTGGGGAAGTCCTCGCCTACGTGTGGTAATCGATCATGTCGCGTATTGGTCGTCTTCCTATCGAAATCCCCAGCGGCGTCACCGTTTCGGTCGCCGACTCGGTCGTGTCGGTCAAGGGCCCCAAGGGTGAATTGACCGTCAACGTCGCATCGCCGATCACCGTTGTTATTGAAGACAACCAGGTCGTCGTTACCCGTCCCGACGACGAGCGCGCTTCGCGTTCGCTCCACGGACTCACTCGTACCCTCATCGCCAACGACATTGTCGGCGTGACCACCGGGTACACCAAGGCTCTCGAGATTGTCGGTACCGGTTACCGCGTTGCCGCGAAGGGTGCAGGCATTGAGTTTGCGCTCGGCTACTCGCACCCCATCACCGTTGACCCGCCGGCTGGCATCACGCTCGCCGTCGAGGGAAACAACAAGGTCATCGTTTCGGGCATCTCGAAGCAGGCCGTCGGTGAGGTTGCTGCAAACATCCGTAAGCTCCGCAAGCCTGAACCCTACAAGGGCAAGGGTGTTCGTTACGAGGGCGAAGTCGTCCGTCGTAAGGCCGGAAAGGCTGGTAAGTAACCATGGCTACTACCTCAAAGACCGAGCAGCGTACGCGCCGCCACTTCCGTCTTCGCAAGAAGATCAACGGAACCGACGCACGTCCCCGTCTCGTTGTTACCCGTTCCGCTCGTCACCTGTTCGTTCAGGTTGTCGACGACACCAAGGGTCACACCATCGCGTCGGCATCGACCATGGAAGCTGACTTCCGCGCCTCGAAGGACGACAAGTCCGCCAAGGCGAAGAAGATCGGTGAATTGGTCGCCGAGCGCGCGAAGAAGGCCGGCGTCACCGCTGTTGTCTTCGACCGTGGTGGAAACCGTTATGCCGGTCGCGTTGCCGCGGTCGCCGAAGGCGCACGAGAGGCAGGGCTGACACTGTGAGCGAAGAAACAAAGGACAACAACGTGTCTGTTGACGAGTCGACTGCTGTTGAAGCAGTAGAAACCGAAACCGCAGAACAGGCTCCTCGTGGAGGAGCCCGTGGCGGACGTGGCGGCGATAACCGTGGTGGCCGTGGTGGCCGCGATGGTGGTCGTGGTGGCCGCGAGGTTGAAAAGAGCCCCTTCCTGGAGAAGGTCGTCGCGATCAACCGTGTGTCGAAGGTTGTGAAGGGTGGACGTCGTTTCGCCTTCACCGCTCTCGTCGTCGTCGGTGACGGAAACGGAATGGTCGGTGTCGGTTACGGCAAGGCTCGTGAAGTTCCTCTCGCCATCTCGAAGGGCGTCGAGGACGCGAAGAAGAACTTCTTCCGCGTTCCCCGCACGGGCGCAACCATCCCGCACCCCGTCCAGGGTGAAGCAGCAGCCGGAGTTGTTTTGCTCCGTCCCGCTTCGGCTGGTACCGGTGTTATCGCTGGTGGTCCCGTCCGCGCCGTTCTCGAGTGCGCCGGTATCCACGATGTTTTGAGCAAGTCGCTTGGGTCGTCGAACACCATCAACATCGTCCACGCAACGGTTGCTGCTCTCAAGCAGCTCGAAGAGCCTCGTGCAGTTGCTGCCCGACGCGGACTCGAGTTCGACGAGATCGCACCCGCGCGTCTCATCCGTGCCGAGGCTGACGCCGCGGCCGCTGCAAAGGCAGGCGCATAATGGCCCAGCTCAAGATCACCCAGATCAAGTCCGTTATCAGCGAGAAGCAGAACCAGCGTGACACGCTGCGCAGCCTCGGACTGAAGCGCATCGGTCAGACGGTTCTCCGTCCGGACGACGCCGCAAACCGCGGTTACGTTCGCACCGTTGCGCACCTCGTCACTGTTGAGGAAGTGAAGTAATGGCTGAAGAAAAGAAGCCCGCCGCGAAGCCCGCGGCTGCGAAGGCTCCTGCGGCGAAGGCCGCTGCAAAGCCGGCTGCTGCCAAGGCTCCCGCCGCGAAGGCGCCCGCCAAGGCCGCTGCAAAGCCCGCCGCTGAGAAGGCAGAAGAGAAGGCCCCTGCGGCCAAGGCTCCTGCCGCGAAGTCGGCTGCCAAGGCTCCCGCCAAGAAGGAATCGGGCGAGAAGGTTCAGGTGCTCAAGCTGCACCACCTCCGTCCCGCTCCCGGCTCGAAGAAGGAACGCACCCGTGTTGGTCGCGGTGAAGGATCCAAGGGTAAGACCGCGGGTCGTGGAACCAAGGGAACGAAGGCTCGTTACCAGGTTCGCTCCGGACTCGAAGGTGGAAACCTCAACTTCGTCATGCGTACCCCCAAGCTTCGCGGGTTCACCAACCCGTTCCGCGTGGAGTACCAAGTTGTCAACCTCGACCGCATCTCCGAGCTCTACCCCAAGGGTGGCGATGTAACCATCGCTGACCTCGTGGCCAAGGGAGCCGTTCGCAAGAACGAGAAGGTCAAGGTTCTCGGCAACGGCGACATCGCCGTCAAGGTCACCGTTTCGGTGGACAAGGTGTCGAAGTCGGCCGAACAGAAGATCGTCGCCGCAGGCGGTTCGATCAAGTAGTCATCGAGACGGGCCGGGCTCTCGCCCGGCCCGTTTCTACTACTGTTAGTAACGGTGGCCAGACGGTCACAACTCAGGAGGCCCAGTGTTTAGCGCAATTCGACGCATCTTCAGCACCCCCGACCTGCGTCGCAAGCTCGGCTTCACGCTGTTCATCGTCGTGCTGTTCCGCCTCGGCTCCTTTATCCCCGCGCCGTTCGTCGACTACGTCAACGTCCAGGCCTGTCTCGCGGGAAGTGCCGGCACGAACGGCATCTACGAACTCGTCAACCTGTTCTCGGGTGGCGCACTTCTTCAGCTCTCGATTTTTGCGTTGGGAATCATGCCCTACATCACGGCGTCGATCATCACCCAGCTGCTTCGCGTCGTTATTCCTCGCTTCGAAACCCTTCACAAGGAGGGCCAGGCCGGCCAGGCAAAGATGACGCAGTACACGCGTTACATCACGCTCGGACTCGGAATTCTTCAGTCAACGACTCTCGTCACCGTTGCGCGCAGCGGCCAGTTGTTTGGCTCGTCCTCGGGTATCCCCGAGTGCAGCCAGCTCATCACCAACGACGCGTGGTACTCGATCTTGCTTATGGTCATCACCATGACCGCCGGCACCGGCCTCATCATGTGGTTCGGTGAAATGGTCACCGAGCGCGGTATCGGTAACGGTATGTCGCTCCTTATCTTTGCGTCGATCGCCGCCGGCTTCCCGACCTCGCTCTGGGCAATCCAGCGCTCGGAAGGCTTCAACGTCTTCGTGCTCGTTATGGCAATCGGTATCGTCATCATGGCCGCCGTCGTGTTCGTCGAGCAGTCGCAGCGCCGCATCCCGGTTCAGTACGCGAAGCGTGTTGTGGGAACTCGTACCTACGGTGGTTCGAGCACCTACATCCCCATCAAGGTCAACATGGCCGGTGTCGTTCCCGTTATCTTCGCGTCGTCGCTCTTGTACCTGCCCGCTCTGATCGCACAGTTCAATCAGCCCGCCGCCGGACAGACTGCACCCGAGTGGGTTCTGTGGATCAGCGCCAACCTGGCGAATGGAAACCAGCCGCTGTACATCGTGCTGTTCTTCCTCCTCATCGTCGGATTCACCTACTTCTACGTTGCCATCACCTTCAACCCCGTTGAGGTCGCTGACAACATGAAGCAGTACGGCGGATTCATCCCCGGTATCCGTGCCGGCCGCCCAACCGCCGAGTACTTGGACTACGTCCTCACTCGTGTGACGCTTCCTGGCGCTCTGTACCTTGGTGTCATCGCGCTTATCCCGCTCATCGCCCTCGCGACCATCGGCGCAAACCAGAACTTCCCGTTCGGTGGAACGTCGATCCTCATCATCGTCGGTGTTGGTCTTGAAACCGTCAAGCAAATCGATGCACAACTGCAGCAGCGACACTACGAAGGCCTGCTCCAGTAATGGTTCGTTTGCTCTTGGTCGGCCCTCCGGGTGCCGGAAAGGGTACGCAGGCTGTCCGACTGGCCGAAGCGTACGGTATTCCCGCAATCTCGACCGGCGACATTTTCCGCGCCAACGTTCGTGAGGAAACCCCTCTCGGTGTCGAGGCAAAGGGTTTCATGGACCGCGGGGAGTACGTTCCCGATTCGTTGACCAACGCTCTTGTCGCCGACCGTCTCAGCCATGACGACTGCACGCCCGGTTTCCTGCTCGACGGATACCCGCGGACCGTCGACCAGGTTCGCGCTCTGGACGAAGTTCTCGCGGATCAGGGCGAGAAATTGGACGTCGTCGTCGAACTGACGGCCGACCCCGATGTCGTCGTCAATCGAATCTTGCTTCGCGCCAAGGATTCAGGCCGCTCGGATGACGCAGATGAATCGGTCATTCGCACCCGACTCGACGTGTACGCACGCGAAACTGCTCCGCTCATCGAGGTTTACGGTGGCCGGGGGCTTCTCGTCAGTGTCGACGGAATCGGCGAAATCGCCGAGGTTACTAGCCGAATCACCGCCGCGTTAACCGCTCGCGGAATCGGATAATACAACTCGCATTTGCGAATCAGCGCAATGTCGCGTATTCTCGTACTTTGGTGTGTCATGCCCCCGTGGCGTGTTCTCACCACCCGCACGACGTGCGGCAACAAGTAGCAACGAACGGACACATGGCTAACAAAGACGGCGTAATCGAGATCGAAGGTTCGGTCGTCGAAGCATTGCCTAACGCAATGTTTCGAGTCGAACTGGCGAACGGCCACAAGGTACTCGCACACATCTCGGGCAAAATGCGTCAGCACTACATCCGCATCCTCCCCGAGGACCGCGTGATTGTAGAACTTAGCCCTTACGACCTCTCACGAGGCCGCATCGTTTACCGCTACAAGTAACCGCACAGAAGGAACGGCCCGGAACCCCGGGTACGACGCCAGCGAACTAGGAGAAACACAATGAAGGTCAACCCCAGCGTCAAGCCGATTTGCGACAAGTGCAAGGTCATTCGTCGTCACGGCAACGTCATGGTGATCTGCGAAAACCCTCGCCACAAGCAGCGCCAGGGCTAAAGCACCACCCCCTATAACTCAATACATTCATTTGCCGCGTCGGAACCCTTCGGGGGGACATCCTGAGTAAGAGGCTCAGGTACGGACGTTGGTTCAGACCTCTTCATTCACTAGGAGCAGCCTCATGGCACGTCTCGCTGGAGTCGATATTCCCCGCGATAAGCGCGTGGAAATCGCACTTACCTACATCTACGGCGTTGGCCGTACCCGTTCGGTTCAGATTCTGACCGAAACGGCAATCGACAAGAACATCCGCGTCAAGGACCTTACCGACGACCAACTGGTTTCGTTGCGTGACTACATTGACGCCAACCTCAAGGTTGAAGGTGACCTGCGCCGTGAGGTTCAGGCCGACATTCGCCGCAAGGTCGAGCTCGGCTCGTACCAGGGAATCCGCCACCGTCGTGGACTTCCTGTTCACGGTCAGCGCACCAAGACCAACGCACGTACCCGCAAGGGCCCGAAGCGCACCGTCGCCGGCAAGAAGAAGGCCGGCCGCTAGTCGCGGCCCCAGGAAAGGGATCTGAATCATGGCAGCACCGAAGACCGCAGGCCGTAAGCCGCGTCGTAAGGACAAGAAGAACATCGCCGTGGGCCACGCTCACATCAAGTCGACGTTCAACAACACGATCGTGTCGATCACCGACCCGACCGGAGCCGTCATCTCGTGGGCTTCCTCGGGTGGCGTTGGCTTCAAGGGTTCGCGCAAGTCGACCCCGTTCGCCGCACAGCTCGCCGCCGAGTCGGCAGCGCGCCAGGCGCAGGAGCACGGCGTCAAGAAGGTGGACGTTTTCGTCAAGGGACCCGGTTCGGGTCGCGAGACGGCGATTCGTTCCCTCCAGGCAGCTGGCCTCGAGGTCGGATCGATCACCGATGTGACGCCCCAGGCTCACAACGGTTGCCGTCCCCCCAAGCGTCGTCGCGTCTAACGCATCGCAGTTTGTGCGTGGCGGTTTGGTCCGCCCGACCGCCACGCTCCCAACAATTGAACAGCAGCATTCAGAGAAGTGTCATATAGCGGACACTGACCGAAAGGAAACCACGTGCTCATTGCACAGCGCCCCACGCTCACCGAAAACAACATCTCCGACACTCGCTCGGCGTTCGTCATCGAACCGCTCGAACCTGGCTTCGGCTACACCCTCGGCAACTCGCTTCGCCGCACCCTGCTCTCGTCGATTCCGGGTGCAGCCGTTACGCGTTTCCGCGTAACTGGTGCAGCCCACGAGTTCACGTCGCTTCCCGGTGTTGTCGAAGATGTGACGGAAATCATCCTCAACATCAAGAACCTCACCGTTTCGAGCGAGCACGACGAGCCCGTCACCGCCTACCTTCGCAAGAAGGGCGCCGGTAACGCGACCGCTGCTGACATCACCGCTCCAGCCGGTGTCGAGATCCTCAACAAGGACCTCCACATCGCGACCCTCTCGAAGGAAGGCAACCTCGAAATCGAGTTGACCATCGAGCGTGGACGTGGATATGTCTCGGTTGAGCAGAACAAGTTCGCGGGTGCTCCGATCGGAACCATCGCGATCGACTCGATCTACTCGCCCGTCACCAAGGTTACCTACCGCGTCGAGGCAACTCGTGCGGGAGAGCGCACCGACTTTGACCGTCTGGTCGTTGAGGTTGACACCAAGGCGTCGATCACCCCTCGCGACGCTGTCGCATCGGCTGGTGGAACCCTCGTCGAACTGTTCGGTCTTGCTCGCGAGCTGAACACCGAAGCAGAAGGTATCGAAATCGGACCCCGCTACAGCGACGCACCCGTCGCTGAGGGCATGGACATCCGCATCGAAGAACTCGACCTCACGGTCCGTTCGTTCAACTGCCTCAAGCGCGAGGGAATCAACACCCTCGCCGAACTGGTGAACCTCACTGAGCACCAGCTCATGAACATCCGCAACTTTGGCCAGAAGTCGGTTGACGAGGTCCTCGAGAAGCTCGTCGAACGCGGGCTTTCCCTCAAGGACGGCGTTGCCGGAGCAGACAGCTCGTACTTCTACGAGGCCGCAGACGAGTAAGACCCCGCGAGTTACTCACTCGTACCGAATAGGAGAACACAATGCCTAAGCCCACGAAGGGACCCCGCCTCGGAGGCGGACCCGCTCACGAGCGCCTGTTGCTCGCGAACCTCGCGGTTGCTCTTTTCACCCACAAGTCGATCCAGACGACCGAGACCAAGGCGAAGCGCCTTCAGCCGCTTGCTGAGCGTCTCGTGACCTTCGGAAAGCGCGGAGACCTCCACGCTCGCCGTCGCGTCCTCGCGATTCTCCGCAACAAGGATGCAACGCACGAACTCTTCGCTGCGATCGCACCCCTCGTCGCTGAGCGTCAGGGTGGCTACACGCGCATCACCAAGACTGGCTTCCGCAAGGGCGATAATGCCCCCATGGCCGTCATCGAGCTCGTTCTTGAGCCCGTGAACCCCAAGGTCATGAAGAAGAAGTCGAAGGCCGAGCCCGTCAAGGTTGCACCGAAGGCCGCTCCGGTCGCCGAGGTTGTCGAGGAAGCAGTAGTCGCTGACGAGGTTGTCGAGACCGAGGTTGTTGACGCTCCCGTTGAGGCAGTAGAAGTTGAAGCGACCGAGGTCGTTGAAGCTGAAGCGCCCGCCGAGGAAGCCGCTGCTGAAGAAGCACCCGCCGCGGAGGCCGCTGATGAAGCAGCCGCCGAAGGCGACGACAAGTAGCACATCGTGCACAAGGCCCGGGGGAACCTCGGGCCTTGTGTCGTTAACGGGAGGCGCGCATGAGACTGCGAATTGACCTCGCCTATGACGGAACCGATTTCTCCGGGTGGGCAAAACAGCCCGACCTTCTCACGGTGCAGGGCTCACTCGATGATGCCCTGATGACCATTCTTCGTCTCGACGAGGTGCACACCGTCGTTGCGGGTCGTACGGACGCAGGTGTCCACGCGATGGGCCAGGTTGTTCACGTCGATGTTCCCGATGACGTTGATCCCACCACTCTCGCCATGCGCCTCAATTCCTTTCTGGCACAGTCCGCGATTTCGATTCACTCTGTGCGCAAAGCCGACCCCGGATTCGAAGCACGCTTCTCGCCGATCTATCGCCGGTACGAGTACCGCATAACCGACACGTCGTCGATTCGTGACCCGCGAACTCGGCACTACACGCTGTGGATGGACGAGGCGCTGAACGTCGACGCGATGAACATCGCGGCGCAGTCGCTCCTGGGGCTGCATGACTGGACCACGTACTGCAAGCCGCGCGAAGGCGCCACGCGTGTGC
>JBJOQU010000004.1:0-8598 GCA_046049745.1 Actinomycetota bacterium
GCGAGAACGACGATCGAAGCGACCGCGATCCCTGCTAGCCCGGCACGCCGGGTCAATGCTGCGCGCATTGTTTTCTCCTTTTGTTGTGTGGTTAGTGAGGTTAAGACAGTGGGCTGAGGAACTGCGGGTGGATGGCGACGGTGACTTTGTCGCCGCGGTGGCTCGGTGTGCGTGAGAGGTCGTTCTGTTCGAGCACAGCAACGCGCTTGCCGGCGTCGAGGTCAACAACGACTCGCGTGGATGCTCCCAGGAAGATAGTGTCAAACACGGTTCCGGTTGCCGAAATTGTTCCCACGGGAGCCTTGCCGCGCACGATGTCGATGTGTTCGGGGCGGACCGAGCACGCACCCTTCGTCCCAAGAATCGCCTTCGCCTCGTCAGCCGTGAACACCGCCGAAGTTCCAACGAAGTTGGCGACGAATGGCGTTCCGGGGCTGCGGTAAACCTCTTCGGCTGTACCGAGCTGGACAATCCCACCGTCGTTGAACACCGCGATGCGGTCGGACAGGGTGAGCGCCTCTTCTTGGTCGTGCGTGACAAAGATGAAGGTGATGCCGAGTCGGCGTTGGATGTCCTTGAGCTCGACCTGCATCTGCTCGCGCAGTTTGAGGTCGAGAGCGCCGAGGGGCTCGTCGAGCAGAAGAACCTTAGGTTCTACAACGAGGGCACGCGCGAGAGCGACACGTTGACGCTGACCGCCCGAGAGCTGGCTTGGGTTGCGATCACCGTAACCGTCGAGGCGAACCATCGCCAGTGCATCGTTCGCCTTGGCGGTGCGGTCCTTCGCGTTTACGCCGCGAACGCGAAGCCCATAAGCAACGTTCTCGAGGACGCTCATGTGCGGAAACAGTGCGTAATCCTGGAACACGGTGTTCACATCGCGATCGAAAGGTGCGTCAGATGTGACGTCTTTGCCGAACAGTTCGACGGTTCCGGAAGTCGGGGCCTCGAATCCGGCGATCATGCGCAGGACGGTGGTTTTTCCCGAACCCGACGGTCCCAGCATCGAGAAGAATTCGCCGGGAGCAATGTCGAGGTCGACACCGTCAACCGCTGTGACAGAACCAAACTTCTTGGTCAAACCAGTCAGTCGGATGGCGGGGGTGGGACCCATTTAAACTCCTCGCGCGTCGGTGCGTGTTGGAATTACTCTAGCGATGAATGTTTTCGGTTAGGTAACAAACCGATTTCGAATTCACCCACGAGTTTGACTCCGATTTTGACTGCATGTGTATAGTCGGATTCCGCGTACACAAATTGCGCCAGTTTACGAAGGTCCAGAGCGAAGCCTGTACCCTCGGCACTGAACGGAACCAAGGAGAACAGTGGCGGATAAGCGCACTCTCGTCATCGTCGAGTCACCCGCGAAGGCGAAAACCATCGCGAAGTACCTCGGGGACGGCTATGACGTCATGGCCTCCGTCGGTCACGTCCGCGATCTCGTCGCGCCCAAAGAGGTTCCCCCAGAACTCAAGCCAACCCACGGCAAGTTCGGTGTCGACCTGGAAAACGGATTCACACCTTTATATATAGAGACGCCTCGAGCGAAAACGACAATCTCCGAAATCAAGAAGGTGTTGAAGAACGCAGACGAACTGCTTCTCGCAACCGATGAGGACCGTGAAGGAGAGTCCATCGCGTGGCACTTGCTTGAAGTCCTCAAGCCCAAGGTCCCCGTTCGACGCATGGTGTTCCACGAGATCACCAAAGACGCCATCACCGAAGCAGTCAAACAACCGCGCGACATCGACATGCCGATGGTCGACGCGCAAGAAACGCGCCGAATCCTCGACCGCCTTTTCGGCTACCAGTTGTCGCCTGTCTTGTGGTCAAAGGTTGGACCCGGATTGAGCGCAGGCCGCGTTCAATCGCCCGCGCTTCGACTGATTGTCGATCGCGAGCGCGAACGTCGTGCATTCGTCGCGGCGTCGTATTGGGATGTTGCGGTGACGGTCTCGACGAAAAAGGGCGAGACGTTCGATGCCAAGGTCACCAAACTGGGAGACAACCGTCTGGCCAGCGGTCGCGACTTCAATGACAACGGTGAATTGACGAGCGGCGCCACAATTCTGGACGAAGCCACTGCTCAGGCGCTCGCGAAAGCTCTCGAGGTTTCGGCCCCGACGGTCGCCAACATCGAGTCAAAACCGTATACGCGCCGACCCGCAGCGCCGTTCACGACGTCGACGCTTCAGCAAGAGGCGGGTCGCAAGCTGCGACTTGGCTCGCGTGACACCATGCGAATCGCGCAAAGCCTTTACCAAAACGGACACATTACGTATATGCGTACCGACTCGATTTCGCTCTCTGCCCAAGCGATCTCCGCTGCGCGTTCCCAAGCGGTGTCGTTGTACGGTGAAGGGTCAATCCCGGCGTCGCCGCGCTCGTACCAGTCCAAAGTCAAAAACGCTCAGGAAGCTCACGAGGCGATTCGCCCAGCGGGGGATACCTTCAAGACCCCTGACCAGATGCGCACAGCGCTGTCGGCCGACGAACTTCGCCTGTACGACTTGATCTGGAAGCGCACCGTTGCGTCCCAAATGGTTGACGCAACGGGCGAGACCGTCTCGGTGACGATGACAGCACCGGTAGGCGAACTGGGCACTGCAACGATGTCCGCCGCGGGGACAACAATCACGAACCGTGGATTCCTCGCTGCGTACGAAGAGGGCCAGGACCAGTCGCGGGAAGTCGATGACGACGCCGAATCGAAGATTCCCAACTTGACCATTGGCGATGTCCTCACGGTTCCCGAGGTAGAGGCCAAGGGGCACTTGACTTCGCCGCCCCCGCGCTACACCGAAGCGAGCCTGGTGAAGGCTCTCGAAGAGCGTGGAATCGGCCGTCCGTCAACGTACGCATCGATTATCGGAGTCCTCTTCGAGCGTGGGTACGTGACCAAGCGCGGAACTGCGTTGGTTCCTGGTTGGGTTGCCTTCGCCGTCATCTCGCTGCTCGAGCGGTTCTACACCGACTTTGTCGAGTATGACTTCACAGCGGAGCTGGAAAACGACCTCGACCGCATCTCGAATGGTGAACTCGGCCGCCAGGATTATTTGCAGCACTGGTATTACGGTTCGGGTGATCACGCAGGACTGGTCAACACCTGTGTCGATTGGAAAGCGGACATCGATGCGCGTGAAACGAACTCGTTCCCGATCGGAGACAACATCGTCGTGCGCAGCGGCAAGTACGGCCCGTATCTGGAGTGCACCGATGCCGAAGGTGAACGACGGAACGTGTCGATTCCGGACGGTCTCGCGCCAGACGAACTGACGCTTGAAAAGGCACAGGAACTTCGCGACGCACCAGAACCAGGCTCGACGGCCATTGGTGTCAGCGCTGACGGAACGAGCATGATCACCGCACGCGTCGGCCGTTACGGTGCATATATCGTCGAGCAGCCTGTCGACGCCGAAATCCTCACCGGCTCAGAGGGCGTCTACACGCTTCCCGAATGGACGCCCCGAAAAGTCAAGGGTAAAGACCCCAAGCCGCGCACCGCGTCACTGTTCAAGTCGATGGACCCGACGACAGTCGATTTGGAAACGTGTATCCAGTTGTTCTCGTTGCCCCGCACCGTCGGTGTCGACCCGGAATCCGAAAAGCCGATCACCGCACAGAACGGACCGTACGGACCGTATCTGAAGAAGGGCACCGAGTCACGTTCTCTCGAAAACGAGGAACAAATCTTCACCGTGACGCTGGATGACGCTCTCGCGCTGTTCGCCCAGCCGAAGTTTGGGTCGCGGTCCGCGTCCAGCATCAAGGAACTTGAGCCGGATCCCGTGTCGGGCAAGCCGATCAAAATCAAGAGCGGCAAGTTTGGACCGTACGTCACCGACGGCGAAACCAACGCGACGATTCCGTCGGGAGAAGTTCCGACCGAGGTCTCGTTCGAACGTGCCGTCGAATTGCTTGCCGACCGTCGCGCCAAAGGGCCCGCAAAGAAGCCGGCTCGTCGGGTGAGGGCCAAGTAAGTGGCGGGTCTCTTCATCACGCTCGAAGGTGGCGACGGCACCGGGAAAAGCACGCAGATTGGTCTCATCCAAGAATGGTTCGAATCCCACGGACGTGAAGTCGTCCGCACGTTCGAGCCAGGCGGATCCGAGTTCGGCAAAGAAATTCGCGAAATAGTTCTGCATTCTCGCGGTCACATCGAACCGCGCTCCGAAGCATTGCTGTACGCCGCGGACCGCGCCCACAACATCGCAACGAACGTTCGACCAGCCCTCGAGCGCGGTGCGGTTGTGATTCAGGATCGATACATCGATTCGTCGGTCGCTTACCAAGGTGCTGGCCGGGTCCTTGACCCGATCGAAATTCGAGACCTGTCGATGTGGGCAACCGAGGGACTGGTGCCCGACCTCACCGTCGTGTTGGACCTCGACCCCGTGGTTAGTCGCGAGCGACTTCTGGCCGAGAATAAGAAATTCGATCGACTCGAATCCCAGGAGCTCGATTTTCACATCCGCGTGCGCGAGTCATACCTGGCAATGGCTGCAGCCGAACCGCAGCGGTTCCTCGTGGTCGACGCAACCCTTGATCGTCTCGACATTCGTGACCGCATCATCGCCCGAATCGGTCGCGCCCAATGACCAAACTGTGGGATGACCTCGTCGGGCATGACGCCGTCATCGCACAAATGCGCGCGGCTGTAGCCGACCAAGAAACGCTTGCGCAGTCGTGGTTGATCACGGGCCCAGCCGGCAGCGGACGTTCATTGGTTGCCCGTGCGTTTGCGGCCGACCTGTTGGGGCTGGGCGCCGACGTAGACGCCGTTGACCGTCAGGTGCGAAGCGCAGCCCACCCCGACATCACCGTTCTGGTGACGGAACGTGTCCTCATCACAATTGACGAAGTCCGCGACCTGGTCGAAGTGTCTTACCGCTCTCCTGTCAACTCACCGTGGCGAGTCATCATCATCGAAGACGCCGATCGGATGGTCGAACGCACGTCGAACGTTCTGCTCAAGGCATTGGAAGAGCCGCCACCGCGCACGATTTGGATTCTCTGTGCACCCAGCGAAGCGGACGTTATTCCGACCATTCGGTCCCGCGTTCGTTCGGTTCGTCTTGGCGTTCCGTCGATCGATGCGATTGCCCACATGCTCGTCGAACGCGATGGTGTGGACCCGGTCATCGCCGAGCAATCGGCTCGGCACGCCCAGTCTCACATCGGCATGGCACGGCGTCTTGCGACATCGGAAGACGCCCGTGACAGACGTGACCGTTCGCTGCGGCTAATCATCGGAATCAACGCCGTCTCGGATGCGGTGTTTGCCGCGGCCGACATTGTGTCCCTTGCGACCGAAGATGCCAAGGCTTACACCGAAGCCCGCGACGAAACCGAGCGCGCCGAATTCCTGCACCAACTGGGAATCGCGCCCGGTGAGGCTGTCCCGCCGGGGCTTCGGGCTCAGGTGAAGGCGCTCGAGGAGAATCACAAACGCCGCGCCACACGTTCACTTCGGGATGGAATCGACAGAGTCCTCACTGACGCCGAGTCGCTGTATCGCGACATTCTCGTCTTGGCGCTCAGTGGCGGTGTCTCGCTGACAAACGAGGAACTTCGACCCGAGATGGAGTTGTGGCTCACCCGCCACACGCCCGAACACGCCATCCGCGTGCTCGACGCCATTGATGTCGCACGTCATCGGATCGACCGCAACGTCACCCCGACGCTGTCGCTTGAGGCGCTCTTTGTCGTCGCCAGTGGCCTCGTTCCGTAGGTTTCCGGCGGTTAGACTCAGGTCATGGTCGCTTCGATGAAATCCCTCGTATTCACCACCGTCGCGGGCGCGTTGCTTGCGACTAGCGCGAGTGGCACAGCAGTTGGCGAACCCTTTGACCAGTGGTTTTATTTGCAGACTCAGTCCGCCAACGTCATCACCTGGGGTGGGTTCAATGCCTCAACAGGGGAGTTTCTCGGTGAAGGCGTTTGCGCCGATGCCGCTGTGTCTGTGAATTCTCTCTCTGTCGACCGAGACCCAATCACCCAGACGTTGTACGTCTTGGGAAACAACGGTGTATTCGTCAACGACTACGCGGCTAATCGATGCGCATTGAACCAAATCCTGTCGGTTTCAGACCTTCCCGCCAGCACGGTGTCGCTGCGCGGGGTTTCCCTCAACGATGCAGCAACTCGACTGTATGTGCTGTGGTACGACGGGGATTCTGCAACGTATGTCATTTCGACCGTCGACTTGTCGACAGAAACGATCGTCGACTCCCTCGATTTGCAGAGCGCAAATCTGATTGCTACCGACGCAGAAAAGCTGGCGCTTCTCGACGGCTCGTTCTACATCGCTAGCTCGGACAATCGCTTGTGGGAATTTGATGCCGCAAGTGGCAACGAGCTGGCAGTCCATCCTGGCCCTGTCGGTGCAGGAAGGCCGCTGGGTCTAGACCGCGCGGGCGATGGTCTCATCCACGGAGTCGTCACGCTGGATGGCCAAGAGGTAGCTGCATTCACGACGTTCAATCCCGCCAATTCGACGTGGAGCCCGCTCGTCCCAACCTCTTACCAACGCCTGGGATACACGTATGTAGAGGCAGATCCAGTGCTTGCTGAAACTGGCTTTGACTCGGCGGGCTTCTTTGTCGGGTCGGCGGCTCTCGTTGCCGTCGGTGGCCTAGCTGTGTTCCGCAGACGCATTCGCCGATAGGCTTATCGGGTTCGATTCGGAAGGTCATCATGACAAAGTTTTCTGTAGCCGCTGTGGTTGTGGCCGCAACTCTCGTTGCGACGCCAGCGCTGGCACTCGATCTACCGTCGAGCCCGTCGTACCTCTCGATCTCGCCCTGCGAGGCTGATTGCCTCTTCGGCGCTTTCATCGATGCAACGGATGCAACAGAGAGTGATACTTTCGAAATCACTGGTCTTTCTGGCGATCCGTTTGATTTTTCGTCCGCCGCCGCTGAATACAACGCCGCCACGGGAATTGCCTTTTTCGTCACCGAAGGCGGGCGACTTTTCGCGTTCGACCCATTAAATGAAACCGGTCTCGACCTGCTCGCAAGCAATGCGTCGCTGCCTACCGTTGACGGTGAGATTGTCGGACTTGCGATCGATGATGCAACCGACACTCTGTACGCGTTGTACAACGATCCCGACGCAGGGAGTTATTTCGTTGTGACCGTGGACCAGTCGACTGGTGCCATCGGAACCCCGCTGGAAATGCCGTTCGTTCTAACCATGGTGACGGGCTCAGATTTCGCAATTGTTGGGGACAAGATGTATGTCCTGTCCGGCGTCGCACAGATCAAGATTTTCAACTTGAGTGACGGTGCATACGAGGGCTTTATCGCTTATCCAGAGGCCGATAACCCATTCTTCTTCGGAAAAGCAATTGATGTGAGTGCCGAAGGCGTACTTCGAATTGCGTCTTACAATTCCGATTCAGAAAACACCGAGTTCTTCTCCTACGATCTCGGCGCCGGAACGTGGAGCGACCCGCTGGTTGCGGACGGCGACTATGACGGCATTGCGTGGTCTGCCGATGGCAGTGAAGCTCCCGCTGCTCTCGCCGAAACCGGATTCGATCCTTCGGGAATCGCACTAGCGGCTGTCGCCATGGCGGGGGCTGGAGCCCTCGTGCTGCGCCGTCGCGCTCGTCGCTGACGACAAATCAGCCCTGCGGCTGCCGTGCTAATCTAGTTGGGTTGCCGTTGGCACGCCGCCTTAGCTCAGTCGGTAGAGCGTCTCACTCGTAATGAGAAGGTCGTGGGTTCGATTCCCACAGGCGGCCCACCTTATCCCTCTGGCGTGAATTTCAGCGAGAGCGAGTTCATGCAGTAGCGAAGACCGGTGGGTGTTCCGAACCCATCCGGGAACACGTGTCCAAGATGTCCGTCGCACGTGGCACAGCGAACCTCAGTGCGCGTCTGCCCTAGCGAGTTGTCTTCGAGTAGAGTCACGGCCTCGGGGTTGATCGTCTCGTAGAAGGACGGCCAACCACAGTGACTGTCGAACTTTGTTCCGGCGACGAACAGTTCCGCATTACAGCCGCCACAGGTGTACAGCCCCGCACGATCTTCTTCCAGCAGCTCGCCCGTCCACGGGCGTTCGGTTCCCGCTTCACGAAGGATGTGAAAACGTTCGGGCGACAGAACGTCGCGCCACTCTGCTTCGGTGCGCTCACGAGGGTTATCGGTCATGCTCACCATTAAACTCGCAAACATGGCCATGAGCGAACGCGACCGAGCCGCCGAGTGGTTTCGGCGCTTCGCGAACGCTGAAGGCAGGGAATCACATCGCTATCGCGAATGGGCACTGGCGATCGCCGAGGATGATGAGCTTCTCGCCAAAATCGTTCGATTGCCTGTCTCAAAACGTCAACCCGTTCTTCTTCTGACCTGCGCGCGCGTCGCGGGGGTCCCACTTCGCCCCTTTGATTCCGTGCGCCTCGACTTTCTCGCTCTGTGGCCGCGAATCGCACAGTTGGCAAAGTCACGTTCGACTCAGACGAACGACCCGCGCCGCTGCACTCCACTACTGATTGCGTTGAGCCGCATCCGTGGACAGATTGCACTGATCGAGGTCGGTGCGTCTGCGGGGCTCACGCTCGTTCCCGATCGCTATTCGTATTCCTGGTCG
>JBJOQU010000005.1:0-4138 GCA_046049745.1 Actinomycetota bacterium
ATCGCCAAGGTCGAGAAGCTTCGCGACAAGGCGAACGCTGCGAACGTTCACATCGGTATCGGATTCAACCGTCGCTTCGACCCGCAGTTCGAGACCATCAAGAGCCGCGTCGCAGCTGGCGATGTGGGAAAGCTGGAGCAACTCGTCATCCTGTCACGCGACCCCGGCCCCGCGCCGCGTTCCTACATCGCCGTGTCGGGTGGAATCTTCCGCGACATGACGATTCACGATTTCGACATGGCACGCAACTTCGTTCCCGACATTGTTGATGTCTTTGCTGCGGGCGCCAATGTGTTTAGCGAAGACATCAAGGCCGAGAACGATTACGACTCGGTCAACGTCATTCTTCGCGGTCGCGGCGGCGAGTTGGTCACCATCGTGAACTCGCGTCACTGCTCATACGGCTACGACCAGCGTCTTGAGGCGTTTGGCGACCAGGGTTCTCTCTGGGCAGACAACGTCACGGCAACGACGGTCAAGCACTCCTCCGCCACGCATACCGAATCGGCCGAGCCGCTCATCGACAACTTCCTCGTTCGCTACGCGGTGTCGTACCGTCGCGAACTCGCGCTGTTCCTCGACGGAATTCGCGACGGCAAGAACTACAACCCGACGTTCGACGACGGTCGCGCCGCGCTGATCCTGGCGGACGCAGCAACAGAGTCCGCGCGGACCGGTGCGTTTGTGTCGGTCGACGGAATCCTCTAAACGCACGTAATTCAAGGGCTCGAGGGGAACTTCGGGCCCTTGTCAGTGCCCGACTTTGCTCGCGAAATCCGCGAATGTATCAGTTCGGTAACGGTGGCCTAAAACATTCCGCAATCCGACTTTGATATGACATTATGACTATTACGTCTTGCATCGCCCTAGTTGCAAGAAGGCATCAAACAAACTCAAAGGAGAGGCATTTATGTCTTGGAAGAAACTCTCTGTGATTGCGGCCGTCGCGTCGCTTTCGCTGGCCGGTTGTGCGGCCACCACTGACGACGGTTCGTCCGCTGCCGGTGACCACTCGGATCTCAAGATCTGCGTCTACACCCACGGTGATGGCGGAACGTTCTGGTCGGTTGCTCAGGCTGGTGCAGAGGCTGCAGCTGCAGACCTCGGTGTCACCCTTGACTACCAGGGATCGTCGAACGACTCGGCTAAGCAGGCTTCGACCATCGAAGCTGGCGTATCGGGTGGTTGCTCGGGAATCGCAGCTTCGGCTCCGGACCCGGACGCAATCAAGGACGCAATGCTCGCTGCTGACGCTGCCGGCATCCCCACCGTCACGATGAACTCGGGATCGTCGGTCTTCAAGGACCTCGGCGCATTCACGCACGTTGGTCAGGACGAAATCGTTGCAGGTCGTGAAGCTGGATACCGCTTCAACGAGCTCGGCGCAACCAAGGTTCTCTGCCCCATTCAGGAAGCAGCTAACTCGGGTCTGACCGACCGTTGTAAGGGTCTCGCAGAGACCTTCGAAGGCGAAACCGTTGACTTCAACCTCGACGGTGGTCTTGCTGACCTCGCTGGTTCGGCTGCCAAGCTCCAGGCTGCTCTCGAGGCGGACACCGCCATCGACGGTATCTTCGCGCTCAACGCAGACATCGCAACCGGTGCTGCAATGGTCGCTTCGGAGAACACCGGACGCAACGCGATCATCGGTACGGTCGACATGTCGGCTGACGCTCTGACCGCCATCAAGGATGGAAAGATGGCATTCGCCGTTGACCAGCAGCAGTACGCACAGGGCTACATGTCCGTCGTTCTCCTGTACTTGAACCTCACCAACGCTCACGAGCTCGGTGGTGGCCTCCCCATCTACACCGGTCCTGGTTTCGTTACCGCGGACAACGTAGACAAGGTCATGGAACTGGTCGCAGCAGGTACGCGCTAGTCTCTAGCAAGTAAAGATGGCGGCTGGTGCATCCCTGATGTGCCAGCCGCCATCTCACACCGTAAACAAAATCTTCAACTCAACAGAAAGGCGGTGAACACATGACCGCAGTCAAGACGGACGAACGCATTCAACGCGTGTCCTTCATCACCAAGGCACTCCGACGCCCCGAGCTCGGTGCGCTTCTCGGTGCACTCGTCATTTTCATCACTTTTGCCGCAGCCGATACGACTGGGCAATTTGCAGGGCTTCAAGGCGCTGCCGGCTGGACTAAGTTCGCCGCACCCATCGGAATCGTCGCAATTTTTGTCGCTCTCCTCATGATCGCAGGAGAATTTGACCTGTCCTCCGGAGTCATGGTCGGCACCGCCGGTCTTCTCATGGGAAACCTTGTCAGCGAGTTGGGCTTGGCCGTATGGCCGTCGCTCATCATCACGCTGTTGTTTGCGGGACTCGTCGGTCTTGCCAACGGGTATCTCGTCATAAAAACGGGTCTTCCCTCATTCATCGTGACTCTCGCCACGTTCTTCGTCCTCAAGGGCGTCAACCTGGCGGTCACCAAGATGTTGACCGGAACAGTCCGCGTTGACGGAATCGATGTCGCACCGGACTTCGAATCCGCACGCACCTGGTTTGCAACCAAGATTGAAGTCGGAACGGCGTCGTTCCAGATCTCCGTCGTCTGGTGGCTACTCTTCACCGTCGTTGCGACGTGGATCCTCACACGCACCTCGTTCGGTAACTGGATTTTCGCTTCGGGTGGCGACGCAAACGCTGCGCGCAACGCCGGTGTTCCCGTTGCTCGCACCAAGATCACGCTCTTTGTCCTGACCTCGATGGCCGCAGCGCTCGTCGGCGCGATGACGCTCCTCGAGCTTCGCGGAATGCAGGCCGGACAGGGTGTTGGCCAGGAGTTCTACTACATCATCGCTGCGGCGGTTGGTGGAACGCTCCTCACCGGTGGCGCAGGTTCCGCGATTGGTGCATCGATTGGTGCAGCGATCATGGGCTTCGCCGCTATCGGAATCCCCTACGCACTGTGGGACCAGGACTGGGTGTCCACGTTCCTCGGTGTCATTTTGTTCCTCGCAGTATTGGTTAACACCTGGCTGTCGAAGCGCGCGAAGGGAGCACGCAAATGAGTGCAAAGTCATCCACGGCAAACGTCACTCCCGCCCTCGAACTGAAGGGTGTGGGGAAGTCGTTCGGTAACGTAGTCGCTCTTCGCGATGTCGACCTCGCGGTCTACCCCGGACAGGTCACCTGTGTTCTCGGTGACAACGGTGCGGGTAAGTCCACGCTGATCAAGATCCTGTCGGGCGTTCACAAGCAGTCTGAGGGTGAATTCAACGTCGCCGGTGTTCCCGCCGACTTCAATTCTCCTCGCGACGCGATGGCGAAGGGAATCGCGACGGTATTCCAGGACCTCGCGACAGTCCCGTTGATGTCGGTGTGGCGCAACTTCTTCCTCGGCAACGAGCCGAAGAAGTGGTGGAAGCCCCTCGGAATCCTCGACACGGCAAAGGCCAAGAAGGTCGCCAAAGAGCAGCTGCTCGAAATGGGCATCGACCTTCGCGACACCAATCAGGCGATCGGCACCCTCTCGGGTGGTGAGCGCCAGGCTGTAGCTATTGCCCGCGCGGTGTACTTCGGTGCGAACGTCCTCATTCTTGATGAGCCGACGTCGGCATTGGGTGTTCGTCAGTCCGGAATCGTGTTGAAGTACATCCTCGCTGCGCGCGAGCGCGGCGTTGCCGTCATCTTCATCACGCACAACCCGCACCACGCGAACCTCGTCGGTGACCACTTCTTCCTGCTCAACCGCGGTCGCATGATCGCGTCGTTCGAGCGCGAGACGGTCGTTCTGGACGAACTCATTCAGGCCATGGCCGGTGGTTCGGAACTGGACACGCTGACACACGAAATCAACGTCATCCGAAACGACTAAGTCGTTCGATTGACAGGTGAAGCGGCGGGGGAAACCTCGCCGCTTTACTTTTCGACGAGGGTGACTTCGAACGAATACAGGTCGGGGCGGTAGAAGTGCGATCCGTATTCGACGCCGTGGCCAGAGTTGTCGAACGCGGCACGTTCCATCGTGAGCAACGCCGAGCCGCGGTCGATGTCGAGCAATGCAGAGTCGGCTGTCGTGCTCGCGCGAGCCCCGATTTTCTGCTTGGCGACACGTATGGCTACTCCGCGCGAACGAAGGAGCTCGTAAAGCCCCATCGACAGGAGGTCTGACTCGCTGATATC
>JBJOQU010000006.1:0-2871 GCA_046049745.1 Actinomycetota bacterium
AGTCGAACGAGCGTCACAACTTACCGCTGGGGAGACTCGACAAGTTGAGAGTAGCCGATGCGTTCTTTTGCGATCCAGGAGCGTGCACAACGTTTGCAAACATCACGGCGATTGCGGGCAAGACGATGACGCCAAAAGCGGGGATGAGAATCCACCAACCGGGAACAACAAAGCAGAGATACAGGCACACCAGGCGGAGGCCCATCGAGATGGAGTACGAAATCATGCGTGAAGAACGCTCGTCCGCAGGAGCGGCGGGGAGTGACGTCAGGGATTGGGTCTCACGTTCCACAAGCCCTATGTTACGCCTGCCCGATACGCTTGATGACATGACCACAGCACGCACAGTCCTCATCACCGGCGGTAACCGCGGGATCGGTTTTGCAATCGCCCAAACGTTTATCGAACAGGGTCACCGAGTCGCCGTGACCGCGCGTTCGGGTGAGGGTCCGAAGGGGACATTGACGGTCATTGCGGATGTCACAGACGGCGAATCTCTTGACCGCGCAATTGCGGAAGTCGAAGAGAGGCTTGGACCGATTGAAGTCGTCGTCGCCAACGCAGGAATCACCAAAGACATGCTGTTGATGCGTATGTCAGACGAAGATTTCGAGTCGGTCATCGACACGAACCTCACCGGATCGTTCCGTCTCGTCAAGCGCGCAATTAAGTCCATGATCAAGCAGCGTTTTGGTCGAATCGTCTTCATTTCCTCGGTTGTCGGCTTGTACGGCAGCCCCGGACAAGTCAACTACTCGTCGTCAAAGAGCGCCCTCGTCGGTTTTGCGCGTTCGGTGACTCGCGAACTCGGTGGCCGAGGAATCACCGCCAATGTCGTGGCACCGGGTTTCATTGAAACGGACATGACCGCGTCACTTCCCGAAGAGCAGCAGGCCGAATACAAGCGCAACATTCCAGCTGGCAGATTCGCTCAGCCGTCTGAAGTCGCTGCGGCTGTTGCGTGGCTTGCCTCAGACGATGCCGCCTACATCTCGGGCGCTGTCATCCCGGTCGACGGCGGTCTAGGAATGGGCCACTAAGCCAGACGCCCGAATAAAGGGATGACCTGAGCAAGGTCGCGTTCGTGAATCGTCACTGTTGCACGTTCAGCAACAACCGGCTTCGCACAGAAGGCGACGGAAACGCCAGCAATAGCCATCATCGCCAGGTCGTTGGCTCCATCGCCGACGGCAATCGTCTTGTCCAGTGCGATCTCGTGCAACTCGGCGAAGTCGCGAAGAGCCGACGCCTTGGCCTCGGCGTCAATCACGGGACCCACGGTACGACCCGTTAGCGCGCCCTCGACGACCTCCAACCGATTGGCGATCCACCAGTCCAGCCCAAGTCGTTCGGCAAGGGGGTCGAGAATCTCGTGAAAACCACCGGAAACCGCAACGATGAGGCCGCCGGCATCGTGGACTGCGTCGATCAAACGTTCTGCGCCGGGCGTAAGTGTGATGCGGCCGAGGACGTCCTCGAGAACGCCTTCCGAAAGTCCGTCGAGACTCGCGACTCGCTCGCGAAGCGACTCGGTGAAATCAAGTTCGCCACGCATCGCGCGTTCAGTAATCTCGGCGACCTGCGCGCGGACGCCTGCCGCGTCAGCAATGAGTTCAATGACCTCGTCATTGATGAGTGTCGAATCAACGTCACAGACGACGAGGAAACGACTCACAATGACTCCTTAGGCGACGTGGACGCCCTTTTCAACAACGACGATTCCGCTCGGCGTCACGGCGAAGCCACGAGAGCGGTCGAGGTCGTGATCGACACCAATGGTGGCGCCGGGGGCAACGACAACTTCCTTGTCCAGAATAGCCCGACGCACAATCGCGCCTTCGCCAATGCGAACCTTCTCAAACAGCACGCAGTCCGTCACTTCGGCACCGGATTCGACTGTCACCCACGGGCTGAGAACGCTTCGCTCGATGTGGCCGCCCGAAACGACGCAACCCAACGAGACGAGCGACTCTGTCGCGGTCCCGCTGTTGCCCTTGTCATCTCGCACAAACTTCGCCGGGGGAGAATTCCACTGTTGCGTGAAGATCGGCCAGTCTTGGTTGTAGAGGTTGAAGACCGGCAATGGAAAAATCAGGTCCTGTTGCGCTTCAAAGAACGAATCAATCGTCCCCACATCGCGCCAATAGTTGCGGTCGCGATCTGTCGAACCGGGAACCGTATTGTGAATGAAGTCATAGAGATACGCCTCGCCTCGGCTCACGAAGTCGGGCACGATGTCTCCACCCATGTCGTGCTTGGAGTCAGGCTTTTCGCCATCGCGAGTGACGGCATCAATCAACACGCTGGCGTCAAAAACGTAGTTCCCCATCGATGCCAAAACCTCGTTAGGGGAATCTGCAAGTCCTTTGGCATCGGTCGGCTTTTCTCGGAATGCCCCGATTTTTTCTGGGTTAGCGGGATCCGATTCGATGACGCCGAATTGGTCGGCAAGCGACAACGGTTGACGAATGCCCGCGACGGTCACGCCTGCCTTGTTGCGAATGTGCGCTTCGACCATGTCACGAAAGTCCATGCGATAAACGTGATCCGCGCCAACTACGACAACGATGTCCGGCTTCTCGTCACGGATGAGGTTGAGGCTCTGCAAAATCGCATCGGCACTGCCCTGGAACCAATGTTTGCCCAGTCGCTGTTGCGCAGGAACCGACGCGACGTAGGCGTTGAGCATTCCCGACAGACGCCAGGTTTGGGAGACGTGGCGGTCGAGCGAGTGGGACTTGTACTGAGTGAGAACGACAATCTGTCGGAGTCCCGAGTTGATGAGATTAGAAATCGCGAAGTCAATCAACCGCCTTTTCCAGGAATCCGGCGATGATGACCGCACCCGACTTGGCCGCGTGACCCATGAGG
>JBJOQU010000007.1:0-23541 GCA_046049745.1 Actinomycetota bacterium
AACGCCATCATCGAGGGCGGATGCAACGGGACGCTGCGCGTCGAGGTGACAACCCGTGGAACCCGAGCGCACTCGGCCCGTTCCTGGATGGGTGTCAACGCGATTCACGGTGCACACGGGATTTTGGAGCGCCTGGCGACGTATGAACCCGACACGGTTCACGTCGACGGGCTCGATTACCGCGAGGGCATGAACGCTGTCGCGATTCGAGGCGGAATCGCCGGAAACGTCATCCCCGACGAGTGCACAGTCGAGGTCAACTATCGTTTCGCTCCGTCCAAATCCGAGGCGGACGCGCTTGGCGTTGTCCAACGGCTGTTCTCCGAGTTTGATCTGGCCGTGACCGACATCTCGGGCGGGGCGCGCCCTGGAGCTGACTCACCGCTCGCTCGTAGTTTCATTGACGCAGTGGGCGGTCGTATCGCCCCGAAGTTCGGGTGGACTGATGTCGCACGTTTCGCAGAATTAGGTATTCCTGCGGTCAATTTCGGTCCTGGCGATCCCGCCCGTGCGCACGCGGACGACGAGCGGGTCCCGGTTCAGCACATAACCGACTGTGTCGAGAGTCTTCGGTCGTGGCTGGGCGGTCGCTAACCTCGTCGGTATCACTGGGGAGCGTTCCACGGTGGGCCGCTCTGCTGGGAATCATCGTCGCATCGCGCACGGTCTCTACCGCGTTGATGCTGTGGTTTGCGGCGGGGCAAGCAGAAAACCCGTGGACAGGTGCGAAGCCCGACCTGTTCGAGTTCTCCCGCATTTGGGATTCACACTGGTATCGAATCATCGCCGAGGTCGGGTATCCCACCGAACTTCCCGTGACGGCCGAAGGGAACGTCGGCGAGAACGCCTGGGCGTTCATGCCGATCTTCCCGATGCTGGTGCGGGTCCTCATGGGGTTGACCGGCGCACCCTTCGCATATATCTCGGTAGCCGTCTCGATTGCCGCATTTGCCGGCTTCGTCCTTCTGGCTGACCGGTTGTTCCGCCACCTTCTCGGTGACAAGGCGGCACTCTGGGCAGTCGCCGTCGTCGCGTTTGCGCCGATTTCGCCCGTCTATCAGGTCGGCTACGCCGAGTCGCTGGGCATGGTTTTCCTCACGCTCGTGCTTATTGGACTCGTCGAGAAGCGTTGGGCTCTCGTCGCAATCGCGATTCCACTAGCGGCGCTTACTCGCCCGCTGGGCGCCCCGATCGCGCTCATGCTTCTCGTTCTGCTCATCCTGAAATGGAAGTCGACCGACCGCACTCCGCTCGCGTGGCTCACTCTGGTGGCTAGCGCGTCAACCGCCGCTTGGCCAGCGATTGCGTGGCTCATGACTGGGCGAATGACCGCCTATGTCGACACGGAATTCGCATGGCGCCGCCCGTATTACGGCGGCGGCGGTGACGGTCATGGCTGGGGGACAGGGTGGTGGGCTTCTGCGAACTGGTGGTTCCCCGACATCGCGGTTGGAGTGCTTGTCGCCATCGGCGTTTCGATCGTGGTGTTCGCCGTCCTGCCCTCCACTCGACACCTCGGTCGTGTCGCTCTCGCGTGGTCGTTTACCTATCTCGCCTATCTTGTTCTTGTTCTGTTCCCCCAATCATCGATTTTCCGCTTGCTGGCGCCGATGTGGCCACTCGCGGGTAGCGTTGCTCGGTCCAGAATTGCCTCTGTCGTCGCAATTGCGCTGGGAGTCGTTGGCCAGTACTTCTGGATTGACTGGTGTTGGTCGGTCAAGGGCTCCGACTGGACCCCGCCGTAATCTGAGGGCCGATTTCGGGGGTAAAATGAGAGAAGTTACAAACCATTAGGAGTCACCCCATGGCAGCACAAAAACCTCGCGCTGGCGACGGTCCCCTCGAGGCAATCCGCGAAAAGAAGGACCTCGTTATCGTCAAGGTTCCCGCTGAAGGTGGCGGACGCCTGGTGTTCTCCTTGAAGGACGAGGAAGCCGTCGCGTTGCGCGACGCTCTCGCCGGAGTGACTAACTAACTCTTGACCAACGTCAGGACTCCGTCACCGACGGGGACCAGCGTTGCTCGGACGTGTTCGTCGACGGCGTAGTCGCCGAGTACGGTTCGCAATTCGGTCGTAACGGCATCACGCTTTGCCGGATTCGCGACATTCCCGCCACCGAGCGCGTGGGTCAAGACGACAAGCCCGCCGGAACGCGCCAAACGTAACGCGTGACGAACGAAATCAAGCACTCCCTTGCTTGTCGCGTTGACGAGTACCAGGTCATATGTGCCTTCGTTCATTCGCGGAAGGATTTCGCTTGCATCTCCCGAGATGACGCGCACGCGCGAACTCGCGATCCCAGATGCAACCATAAGATCTTTCGCCGTCTGAAGGTGGTCGACGTCCTTTTCGAGGGTGGTGAGGTTCGCCTCGGAACTGCCGTGAAGCAGCCACTGGCTGGCGACTCCCAGGCCTGTTCCAATTTCGACAATCGACTGCGCGCCAGTGATGGCGACGAGAGACGCCAGGTAACTTCCGACCGCTGGTGTGACGGGCTCGACACCGTGTTCCATCGACGCGTGACGTGCTGTTCGAATCGCGTCGGGCTCGGTCACGTAGTTTTCGGTCCACGTGCTGATTAAATCTGCGTCAAACATCACGCCTCCTTGAGTTCACACTATCCGCCACACCCGCCAAGCGGAGTATTCTGGGGCGGTGTCGTTCGGTCTAACAATTGAGAAGCTATTCCTCATCGGTCTAGTCGCGCTGCTCATTGTCGGGCCGGACCGTCTGCCGGCATACTCGGCCCAGCTCGCTCGTTTGGTGAAGCGGCTGAAGTCGATGGCGCAAGGTGCGGAGACTCGATTGCGAGAAGAGATGGGCGACGATTTCGATCCAGCAGAGTGGCGGAAGTTGGACCCCCGCAAGTACGACCCGCGACGGATCATTCGTGACGCACTGGTTGACGAAGCGTCGCCCGTGGCAACGGTGACAGTTCCCTTGGCAACGGCGAAGCCCTCAGCTGCCCGGGTGTCGGGGTTGACCCCGTTCGACTCGGAATCGACCTAAGGCTTTTCCTGCGGCGCTGACGCCAACGCCGCGCGAGCCGCATCGGCTGTTCCGCTGGGGACGATGACGTCGTACTGAGATGCGACGACCTGTTGTACGGACTGGAAATCGTGTCGACGACGACGCATCGAATAGGTCACTAGATTGATGAGCATGCCGATACCGGCGCCGATCGCGAGGGTCGCCGGGAGAAAAACCGTTGTCGCGTCCGTTGACGTCGCCCCGAAGATAAAACCGATGAACAAGCCGAACCATGAGCCGTTGAGAGCGCCGCGCAAGGCGACCTTCGCATATGTCAGACGACCGGTGACGCGCTCGATGGTGACGAGGTTTCGACCGACAATTGCAATGTTCGCAACCGAGTAGCCGGCATGCGTCAGTCGGTTGACGACCGATTGGGCCTCTGCGTAGGTGTCAAGGCTGGACAGGACGTCCCCGCGGGGGACGGACTGGGGGTTCGCGTTGCGCGAGAAGAACGACGGAGTAGTCACGTCATCATTCTCTCACCTCGCGAGTACGCTGGAACCGTGACCTCGACGCGCGTATATGTTGCTCGGCTCGCAGGGTGTGCGGTCTTTGACCCGCTCGGCGACCGAGTCGGTCGCGTGCGCGACGTTGTTGTGTCATATCGCCAGAAAGACGCACCCGTTGTGGTCGGGCTGATCGTCGAAATTCCTGGCCGCCGCCGCGTTTTTCAGGGAATCAATCGGGTCACCAGCATTCGTCCCGGCCAGATCCTGACGACCGGAATTCTCAATATGCGCCGTTTCGAGCAGCGCGCAGGTGAAGTGCGAATTTTTGCTGAACTCATCGGGCGAACGATGACCTTCCGAGACGGCTCAGGCACGTCGATGATCGAGGACGTTGCGATCGAGAGCGACGCCTTGGGACAGTGGGCGGTGTCGCAGTTGTACATGCGCCGTGACAAGTCGGCCGGTTTGTTCGGCAAGGGACCGACTGTTTTTGCTCGCTGGGAAGACGTGATCGATTCGAGTGCCAGTACGGACACACAAAGTGCCGAGCACCTTGTCGCGTCGTATTCGGAATTGCACCCCGTTGATCTGGCCGCGTCGATTCTGGACCTGCCCGAGGACCGCCGAATCGAAGTCGCAGAAGAGTTGTCGGACGAACGACTGGCTGATGCGCTCGAGGAGATGCCCGAGACGGACCAGCTGGAGATCATCGAGGGAATGGACGACGAACGTGTCGCCGACGTTCTCGACAACATGGAACCGGACGACGCCGCCGACCTGCTGGCACAGATGCCGCAGGACCGAACCGAGCAAATTCTCGAACTGATGGATCCGGAAGAGGCAGAGGACGTCCGATTCCTGCTGGCTTTCGACCCTGAAACAGCCGGTGGACTCATGTCGACCGAACCGATCATCGTGTCGGCGGAAACGACCGTGGCCGAAGGCCTTGCGCTTATTCGTCGCGCTGATGTGACACCCGCGATGGCGGCGGCGATTTGCGTCACCCTGCCACCCTTCGAGTCGCCAACCGGCCGTTTTCTCGGTATCGTTCATTTTCAGAGGATGTTGCGACACCCTCCGCAAACCCAGCTGGGAACAATTTTGGATACCGGTGCCGAACCGTTGCTCGATACGGCGCCGCTCGATGAGATCGCTCGCACCTTTGCGAGCTACAACTTGGTGTCTCTGCCTGTCGTTGATGCGCAGAGTCGATTGCTTGGTGTGGTCACTGTCGATGACGTGCTGGACCACATGCTGCCGGACGACTGGCGAAACCCTTATTACGAAAGCGAACGGACGACAGGAGCGTGAGCCATGGAGAAGCAGACCATCCGTGCGACGACGTCCCGTCGTCGCGCCGTACACATTGACGAACAACTGAACGCCCCCAAGGGCCTACGTCCAGTTCTGTCCCGTCGTTCGAACGACCGTTTTGGTCGTTTCACTGAAGGCGTCGCCCGTGCAATGGGAACACCCCTGTTCCTCATTGTGCTCACGATCATTGTCGTGAGCTGGATGACATTCAACACACTCGCGCCTGAGCAGTTCCGATTCGACTCGGCGGACATTGGATTTACGGCGTTGACCCTGATCCTCTCTCTCCAGGCGTCTTACGCAGCGCCGCTGATCCTCCTCGCGCAGAACCGACAGGACGACCGCGACCGCGTGGCGATGGAACAAGACCGCCAGCGCGCCGAGCGCAACCTTGCCGATACGGAATACCTGGCGCGCGAGGTTGTCGCATTACGTCTTGCGATCAAGGACGTTGCGACGAAGGACTTCATCCGCGCGGAACTTCGTGCGTTGCTCGAGGAATTGGACAAGTCCGGTTCGACCGATGACAAGTCCTGACGCGGTCCGCGACGCGGTCGGCGCCGTCATCGACCCCGAACTACGTCGCCCACTCGCCGAGCTGGGCATGGTCGGGGACGTGTCCGTCGACGGCACTACCGCTCGTGTGGACGTTCGCTTGACGATTGCCGCATGCCCGAAGCAATCGCAGATTGAGGAAGCGGTTCACGCTGCCGCACTCTCTGCCGGTGTCAAATCGGCAATCGTGACCTTCGGTGTCATGAGCGACGAGGAGCGTCAAGCACTGTCGGATCGAATCCACGGCGGCCGATCCCCGGAGGATCGCTTCGGCGCCAATTCCTTGACCCGGGTCATCGCGGTGACGAGCGGCAAGGGGGGTGTCGGTAAGTCAACGGTCGCCGCCAACCTCGCTGTCTCACTTGCCCGTCGCGGCCAAAAGGTCGGACTTCTCGACGCAGACGTGTTCGGCTTCTCCATTCCCGGGCTCATGGGGCTCGAAGGGGAGAAGCCCACTAAGGTTGCCGACATGATTTTGCCGCCCGTTGCACACGGGGTTTCGGTGATTTCAATCGGAATGTTCGTTGACGCCCACACCCCGGTGTCGTGGCGCGGACCGATGTTGCACCGAACCGTTCGGCAGTTCCTGGCTGACGTGTACTACGGAGACATTGATGTCCTCGTCTGTGATTTGCCGCCGGGGACCGGCGATGTCGCAATTTCGCTCGGACAAATGGTCCCTCACGCCGACGTTCTGGTCGTCACGACGCCTCAGGCAACCGCGAGTGACGTCGCCGAGCGTTCGGGACTGGTCGCCCGCCAGCTGGGGCAACGCGTTATCGGGGTCGTCGAAAACATGAGCGACTGGACCGGCGCTGACGGATCGCTGCGAACGATGTTCGGCACTGGCGGGGGACAGGATGTCGCCGACCGACTCGATGTTCCGCTGCTCGGATCCGTCCCGCTCACGCCTGGGGTCATCGCTGCGGGTAACGCAGGAACCCCCATTGTTATCGACGTGGAAGATCCGGCCGCGATTGCACTGGAGGATCTGACTGACGCAGTTCTTGCTGCCGCGGCCCCGCGAGGGAACGCGTCGCTACCGCTGGCCTTTTAGCCAGGCTTCGACGTCGTCCGCTGTGCGGGGGATGCCCGCCGACAGGTTTTCGGCGCCTGTGGCGGTTACCACGATGTTGTCCTCAATGCGAACACCAATCCCGCGGAACTCCTCGGGAACTGTCAGGTCATCCGGCTGGAAATACAGTCCGGGCTCGATCGTGAACACCATCCCTTCGCGGACGATTGCTTCCTTGTAGAACTCTTTGCGCGCCTGGCCGCAGTCGTGCACGTCCAGCCCCAAGTGGTGGCTCGTTCCGTGAACCATGTATCGGCGGTGGTGTTGACCGGATTCGGCAAGCGATTCTTCGGCAGTGACGGGGATGAACCCCCACTCGGCGACTTTTCGGGCGATGACGGCCATTGCCGCGGCGTGAACGTCCTTGAATACGATTCCGGGCTTGACGACGGCGAACGCGGCGTCCGCAGCTTCGCGCACCGCCTCGTACACCTCTCGCTGAATTGGGGAATACGTTCCCGATACGGGGAACGTGCGGGTGATGTCCGCCGTGTAAAGGCTTTCGACTTCGACACCGGCGTCCATCAGAACGAGGTCGCCGTGGGCAACGGCGCCGTCATTGCGAGTCCAGTGGAGAGTGCATGCGTGGTCTCCGGCTGCCGCGATGGTTTCATAGCCGACGAAGTTCCCCTCGGCGCGGGCACGACGATTAAAAGTTCCCTCGATCAGGCGCTCGCCCCGTTCGTGAGCGATGATTTCAGGAATGTCACGAAGAACATCATCGAATCCCAACTTGGTGGCGGCAATCGCCCTGCGCATTTGTTCTATTTCGTAAGCGTCCTTGACGAGGCGCTGTTCGCTCGTGAAGCGGAAGAAATCCTGATCGGCGTCTTCCATCGTCCCGCGGGAGGAATCAACCGCGTTCGTCACATCGACGTCTGCTTCGCGGATCACGAGCCACGTTCCGTCGGCGTGCGCGGCAATCTCGTCAAATTCGGCGCGAGGGGCAGTTGTGATACCAAGTTCGACCGCAACGTCCTCGGCGCTGGGGCGAGGGCCGACCCAAAACTCGCCGATGTCGGCATCCGAATAGAACTCGTCCGTTCCCCGACCGGCGGGGAAACGGTAATACAGCGTCGCGTCGTGTTCGTTCCCGCGCGGGGTAAGGACAAGAACCGAATCCGCGACCGTGTCAGCACCCCAACCCGTGTAATACGCGAACGACGAGTGGGCACGGTACGGGTGATGCGTGTCATACGAGCGCACAAGCCACTGTCCGGCCGGAATCACGAGGGTTTTGCCCCCAAACTCGGCCGACAACACGCGACGGCGTTCGACACAGAACGGAACCTGCTCACGAACACGTGCGGATGGGCGCTCGCGGTCTGCCCAGTTGCCCGAAACGTAGGCCTTGAAGGCACTTTCGTCGGGAAGGGTCGAACGGTTTTCGTTGCGCGTCGTTGCGTCATCACTCATGCGAATAGTCTGGCACGGCTCGAAACTAGACTGACGACGTGAGTGACCCGCGTATCGACCTGCACCTGCACTCGAACCGTTCCGACGGTTCCGAGGCGCCATCAGTCGTCATGCGTGCCGCGAAGGAGGCGGGCCTCGACATCGTCGCGCTGACAGATCACGACACCACCGACGGCTGGGACGATGCGCGCGCCGCGTGTGCCGACCTCGGTTTGACGTTCGTCCCCGGTATCGAATTTTCGGCGTCCAATAACGGTTCCATCGTCCATCTGCTCGGGTATCTCGTTGACCCCGCCAACCTTGCGTTCGCGGCGACCTGCGAACGCACCCGTAACGACCGTCAGTGGCGTTTCGAGACGATGGTCGACAACCTTCACCAGGATTTCGGTGGGATGACTCGCGAGTTCGCCTATTCGTTCCACGAAGAGGGCGCAACCCTCGGGCGCCCCACGATTGCCCGCGCATTGATCGATCTGGGGATTGTGTCGAGTGTGTCCGAGGCGTTTGACGACCTCTTGTCATCGTCAAACGAACGGTATTACGCGGGGCATTCCGCGCCAACCATCGAGGACGCGATTCGCCTCGTTCGTGAGGCTGGCGGCGTCCCCGTATTGGCGCATCCGTGGACGTCGACACGAACAACGTTGATTGACGAACACGACACCAACGAACAGGTCGAGGGGCGATTCGCGGCACTGGTTGAAGCCGGACTTGCGGGACTGGAAGTGCATCATGAAGAGAACACACCGTTCGGTCGACAGCGTCTTACCGAAATCGCCGCGCACCTCGGGCTCATCGTCACCGGGTCAAGCGATTATCACGGGCTCGACACGAAACCGGTCAAACCTGGAGCGCACACGACGTCACTCTCGAACTTTGAGCGAATCGTCGAGTTGGGGACGGGTTCCGCGGTTTCCTAGTAGGAAAAAGCGGTCGTGTAGCCGTTGATTGCAGGCTGTCCGCCGAGGTGGGCGTACAACACGCGGCTTCCCTCGGGGAAATAGCCTTCGCGAACGAGGTCGATCATGCCGGCCATCGACTTGCCTTCGTACACGGGGTCGGTGATCATGCCGTCCATGCGAGCAGCGAGTTCGATCGCCTCAATCGTGCGAGGCCCCGCGATTCCGTAGATGTCATCGTGCCAGCGGTCTAGCAGAACGATCTCCTCGTCAGCAATCTCGCGACCAAGTTCGATGCCTTCGGCAGTGCGACGAGCGATGCGGGCAATCTGATCCCACGTCTTCTCGACCGTTGCCGACGCGTCGATTCCAATGACCGACTGCGCACGGTTCGAGTGTGCAAAACCGGCGATCATTCCACCCTGCGTGGACCCCGTCACCGAGCAAACGATGACGTTGTCGAACTGGAAGCCGAGGCCCTTTTCCTGGTCTTCGACCTCGAACGCCCAGCCGGCGAAACCGTGTCCACCGAGCGCGTGGTCCGAAGCGCCCGCGGGAATCGGGTACGGCTTACCGCCGCGGTCCTCGACCGATGCAATGGCCTCTTCCCACGACTTGCGGAATCCGATGTCGAAGCCGGCGGGGTCAAGGCGAACGTCAGCACCGAGGATACGGCTCAGCAGGATGTTTCCGGTTTTCTCGTAGTTGACTTCGTCCCAGTCGACCCAGTGTTCTTGAACCAACACGGCCTTGAGCCCGAGCTTCGCGGCGACGGCGGCAACCTGGCGGGTGTGGTTCGACTGAACGCCACCGATCGAGACGAGGGTGTCACAGCCCTGGGCGATTGCATCCGCTGCGAGGTACTCGAGCTTGCGGGTCTTATTACCGCCGTAGGCGATTCCCGAATTGACGTCTTCGCGCTTCGCCCACAGTTCGACCTTGCCGCCGAGGTGCTCGGTCAGACGGTCGAGGCGGTGAATCGGTGACGGACCAAACCGCAGGTCGACTCGGGGGAATGATTCGAGGGCACTGCGCGACATGGTCGTCCTTTCGGTGGGTTATGCGGTGGGGGTTCCGCCACCCGCAGGGCGACGGTGACGCTGGCGGTTGCGCCCGCTGCCGGCGGGCTTGTCGATTGCCGATTCGCCACGGGGTTCGCGGGGCTGGCTGTCTCGCGGCGGGCGACTGGCGGCCTTCTCGGCGCGAGGAATCGGGGTCGAATTGAGACGGCCCTTCGTACCTACGGGGATGTCAAGGTCGCTGAACAGATGTGGCGATGACGAGTACGTCTCGGCGGGTTCGAGCGGCATGTCCAACGCGCGGGCGATGAGGTGCCACTTGTGCATGTCCTCCCAGTCGACGAACGTGACGGCGACACCGGTGCGACCGGCGCGGCCCGTGCGGCCAACGCGGTGCAGGTACGCCTTGTCGTCCTCGGGGACGGTGTAGTTGATGACGTGAGTGACGTCGTCGACGTCGATTCCGCGGGCGGCAACATCGGTCGCGATGAGGATGTCCTTCTTGCCCGCCTTGAACGCGGCCATCGAACGTTCGCGCGCCTCTTGGCTCATGTCACCGTGGACACTCGTTGCCGAGAACCCGCGATCGGTTAGCTCTTCGGTGACCTTCGATGCACTGCGCTTGGTGCGGGTGAAGATGACAACCTTCTCACGGCCGGCAGCCTGCAGGATTCGGGCGACGACCTCGTCCTTGTCCAGGTTGTGTGCGCGGTACACGACGTGCTTGATGTTCGCCTGCGTGAGTCCCTCATCGGGGTCCGTCGCGCGAATGTGAATTGGCTTGGACATGAATCGGCGCGCGAGGGCGACAATCGGTCCCGGCATGGTCGCTGAGAACAACATGGTGTGGCGCTCGGGGGGAGTCTGCGCGAACAGCTTTTCGACATCGCCGAGGAATCCGAGATCGAGCATGCGGTCGGCCTCGTCGAGGACCATCACTTCCACGGATTTGAACGACAGGAGTCGCTGGCTGGCGAGGTCGAGCAAGCGACCGGGCGTGCCGACGATAATTTGTGCGCCCGCCTTGATCTGCTCAACCTGGTCCTCGTAGGACTTGCCACCGTAGATTGCGGCAACCTTCGTCGAACGGTTGGAAATGGCCAATTCGATGTCTTCGGTCACCTGAACACACAGTTCACGTGTCGGGACGACGATGAGAGCTTTGACTCCTGGTTCGGGGTTCAGGCCGAGGCGTTGAATCAGCGGAAGACCGAAGCCGAACGTCTTGCCGGTACCGGTCTTAGCTTGGCCGATGATGTCCTGGCCAGACAGCGCGAGCGGAATGGTCTGTTCTTGAATCGGAAACGGTTCACGAATGCCACGGCTGGCAAGCGCATCGGCGATGTCATCATCGATGCCGAGATCACGAAAAGTCACAAATAACCCAATCAGTTGGTTGTCCTAGTCTACCCGTGGGGTGCGACTGCCTATGCTGGTGGCGTGGCATCACTCTTTTGGAAGCGAGACAAGTCGGCTGGGCCTGCCCCTACCGTGCGTTCGCGCGACGACGACACTGGTCAGCGCATCGAATTCACCGACCTCGCGCCAGACCCCGACGTCTTTCTCGGCCAGAGTGCATATCTGTTTTTGCGTTACGCCGAATCGGCTGCCCGCCACGCGCATGATGCAACGGACCTCGAAACCGAGTCGACGCTCGCCGTCGTGGCGGAGGAGTGTTTCCAAAGGTTCTCGACGCTGGTCAGCCTGCTCGACAAATTGAAAGTCGACCGCGTCGAATCGATGAGCCCGTTCATCGCGCCGACACGTGAATTCGAACGCCGCACCCGCGGACGCAACTGGACTGAGCGCGTCGCGTGCACGTGGATCACGATGGCGTTCCTGCAGGACTTTTGGCGTCGGCTCGCAGAGGGGCTTCCCAAGTCGATTCGCGCCGAAGTGGTCGAGGCGCTCGCCGACGACACCATGATCGAGGTCTTGCGCAGCGAACTTGAGCGTCGAATCGCGCTCGAACCCGGGTTACGCCCTGTGCTCGCGATGTGGGGCCGAAGATTGGTCGGCGACACCATGCTCATGGCCGAATCTGCTCTGTCTCACGGCGACGACCCGGTTCTCGAGGCGGACGGGATCGAGCCCGTCTTCACCGAAATCATCGGCGCACATTCCCAGCGAATGGATTCGCTGGGGCTGACTGCCTAGTTGACGAAACCGACCGGGCGCGACTGTGTCGACCCGAATTCGATGTACGCGACGTTTCCGGCAGGGATCAAGTACGACTGACCCTTGATGTCGCTGAGGCTGAGAACGCCACCCTGCGCGAGCGCTGCGGTGAGTTGAGCGTTGATGTCGGCGGCCGACGTCTCGGTCTCGAACGCGAGTTCACGGGGGGCGTGCTGAATTCCAATGCGAATTTCCATACCTCAAGAGTATTCGGTGTCACAGGTCACTTGTACCCTCTAAGGAATGGACCTCATCACACTCGACTCAGACCAGCAGGGCGCGCTCGACGCGATCGTCGCTGGCGGTAGCCGTCGCGTGTTCGGGGGTCCGGGAACGGGCAAAACGACCCTCATCATCGAGGCGCTCGCGGCCCTGGCCGAGCGTGACGGGCGTGATTCGGTGCGGGTGGTGACTTCCAGCCGCCAGTCGGCCACACGACTTCGCGACGAACTATCGTTGCGCATCGGCGAGGCCACGCGCGGGCCTCTCGCCCGAAGTATGTCGTCATTCGCCTACGACATCGTCGCCACCGATCGGGGACCTACTTTCCCTGTCCGGTTGATTTCCGGTGGTGAACAGGACTCCGACATCAAGAGTCTGTTGGATGGCGAAATCGAGGACGGTACGGGCGATTATTGGCCTGCTTCGCTCGGCCCCGAGGTTCGGTCGCTTCGAGAATTTCGAACACAACTTCGCGACCTCTTGTCCCGCGCCCGTGACGCGGGGATGGTTTTGCCGCTTGATGTAGACATGCCCGCCGTCGATGCGCTGATGCAACGAGGTCACGCGCACGGCGTTCCCGAATGGGAAGCGGCCGCAAAGTTCCTTGACTCCTATTTGCGACTGAGCGCCCGTGCGCGTTCGAGCCAAATTGACCCCGCCGCAATCGTGGACGAGGCAACTGACGTGATCAACCGTGGGGGACCTCCCGGGCTCACGGCGCGAACGCTACTCGTCGACGACGCGCAAGACCTCACGGTTGCACAGTGGCGCTTACTCACCGCGTGGCATCACTCACGGGGTCCCGTCATCGCATTCGGCGACCCCGACCTCGCGACATCGGGTTTCCGCGGCGCAACGCCGACCATTTTCACGGGTACTGAATCCATCGAGGACATGGAATGGGAACCGTCGCAGTTTCTGTCAACCAATCACCGCCAATCCGGTGTCATGCCGCACGTACTCGGTGTCATCGCGTCGGCAATTCCCGGTTCGACTGGAATTGCACGAAAGTCCTATCCACTCGAAGACGAACCTGCCAACGTACGTGACCTTCCCGGTTTCTCGCTCTATAGCGCGACGGCCGCGTCACCCGCCGGCGAATACGACACGATCGCCCGATTCATTCAGAACCAGGCGAAGGACGGCGTTTCGCCCAGCGACATCGCGGTCATCGTGAGGTCAGGGTCAATCGCCGAGGGACTCGTCGATTACTTGACGGCGAATTCGATCCCCGCCTTTGCCGAGACAACGGGTTCCCCGTTGCGCGATCATCCCGCCTTGTGGTCGCTCCTCACGATTATTGGTGTTGGCACTGGCTATTCCGATTTCACTCCCGAAGTTGCCCGCCAGTTATTGACGGGTCCCTTCGGCCGGCTTTCGTCGCTTGACTACCGCCGGTTCCGCCGTGCGCTTCGACTCGAAGCGATTTCGGCGGGTGATTATCGCCTCGCGGACGACTTGATGATGGACGCGTTGACTATCCCTGGCGCGTTCGCGACGACGGTGTCCTTCGCCGAGAAGGGCGTCGCGCGCTTGATTTCTCTCCTCACGGAAGTCCGCGCGAACCCGACATGGCAGATGGACGAATTGCTGTGGCTTGTGTGGTCCAAGTCGGGTCGTGCCGACGTCTGGGCGAACGAATCGCGTGGCACGGGTCCCGTGGCGGCACGCGCTCACGAATCTCTCGACGCGGTTCTGACGCTCTTTTCGGTGGCGGCAACTGCGCTCGAAAACGCACCGACAGAGACGGTGGACGTGTTCCTCGCCCGAATGTTAGAGCAAGCGGTTCCCAACGACACGCTCACGCCCCGTGGTGCGCTGGGGTCAGTCACGGTGTGCACTCCCGCCGCCGCAATGGGTCGCGAATTCGATACCGTCATCGTCGCCGGGGTCAACGACGGCGTGTGGCCAAACCTTCGCGTACGCAGCGCTTTGGTCAAGTCCACCTTGCTTCCCTATGCGATTGAAGGAGTCAACCTTGACACCCTCGATCAGCGACAGGGAATTCTCGCCGACGAAATTCGGTTGTTCCTCGTGGCAATGTCCCGTGCGCGATCGACGATTCTCGTCACCGCGATTTCCTCGGAAGACGAATCTCCCAGTGGACTTTTCCGCATCGTTGCCGGTGAACGTCTCAAGGATGACGGAACCGAACCCGACCAGCCCGCCGCGAATTCGCGCGCGCAACTGTTCATTCCGACCAACGTTTTTACGTCGCTGTCCGAACTTGTCGGACATGCACGTCACCTCGTCCTCGACCCGCAATCCAGCGATGCGGACAAAGCCCAGGCTGCCTTGGCGCTGAAGGAACTTGCGTCCCGCGGAGTTCGGGGTGCCGACCCCGCTGACTGGCTAGGCCTCGACCTCGGATCGCCGCGCGCCCTGAACGACGGTGACGTCGTGTCAATTTCTCCGTCAGGACTCAAGTACTTCGACGAGTCACAAGTGGATTGGTTCGTCAAACAAGTGGCTGGTGGTTCGTCGGGGATCGATGCTGCGGTCGGAACGCTGGTTCACAAGGCAGTCGAATTGGCGCCGAAGGGAACCGCTGAAGAACTGCGCTCGACAATCGCCGAACGGTGGCAAGAACTTGGTTTCGAATCCAAGTGGCAGGCGGAACGCTGGAAGAAGCTCACCGAGTTGATGGTCGAAGGACTTGTTGCGTTCATTCACACGGCAGAGGCGGACGGTTTCGAACCAGTGGCGAACGAGGGGTACATCAACGTCCCGCTCGAAGACCCGGCTGATTCGTCGCTTCGCGCCGTCGTCAGCGGTTCGATTGACCGAGTCGAAATCAAGGACGATTCTGCTCGAATCATTGACATCAAGACCGGAAAGACTGTCGAAAGCGCGGACAACCATCTGCAGCTCGCCGCATACCAGTGGGCGATGTCCAAGAACGCGGTGACGGAACTTCCGGACGGCACCACCTCGGCGGGCGCTGCGCTTCTGTATCCGCGAATCAATTCAACCGACGGCACGCTGTTCACATTTAAGTTCCAAGAGACATTGACCGATGAACAGATAGCAGCATTCGAGGCGATGCTTATCGAGACTGCTCATCTGATGAACTCAGAATCATTTGAAGGGCCGGCTGATGCTGGTCGCATCGGTCGAGAGATCAATTTCGACGGACAGTGGGTCCGAATCCCCGAAGTAGGTAGCGATGACTGAGCCGCGCAGCCCCAAGATGCTCCAGGACCTCCTCGGCCTGACGTATGCACCGACGGATGAACAGTGTGACGTCATCGACATGTCGCGTGAAGGCGTTCACCTTGTTCTTGCCGGTGCAGGTTCGGGCAAGACCGAAACGATGTCGATGCGCGCATTGTGGATGATTGCGACACAAGGAGTCCGCCCCGATCAAGTGCTTGGACTTACGTTCACCCGCAAGGCGGCACGCGAGTTGTCCGAACGTTTCCGCCGATACATCGCACTCATGATTCAACGTCGTGAACACTTCGCCGCCGCAGGAATTGATGTGTCGCACCTGGGCGACGACCCGCACGGATTCTCGGTCCCGACAGTTGCAACGTACAACTCGTTCGCGGCACAAATCTTTAGCGACAACGCGGCACGAATTGGCTGGGACTCCGACACCCCGGTCATCACCGAGGCGACGGCGTACGGAATCGCGCGGGATGTCGTCATGAATACCGACAACCTGGGGCTGGCAAACCTCGACGTGGGAATCGACACAATCGTGTCCGCCGTGATTCGTTTGTCGAACGAACTTGCCGAGTTTGAAGTAGACGACACGACACCGATCATCGACATCGCGAAGAAGTTCAACGCGATGGACAAGTTCCCGTTCGAACTCAAGGGTGCTTTGGCAGTCAAGGACAAACTTGCGAAGGTCGCGGCGCTACAGTACCTCGTCCCGCTCGCCCTGGAATTCACCAAAGCCAAGCGGTCGCGTGGCGTCGAATTCGCCGACCAGGTCACGTTCGCTCGTCAGATTGTCAATCAGTTCGAGGATGTTCGAACCGAATACCAGCGTCGCTACTCAGTCGTCATCCTCGACGAATACCAAGACACGTCGTATGCGCAAACAAAGTTGTTCACCGAGTTGTTCGGGCCTGAACGCATCACCGCCGTCGGCGACCCAAACCAGTCGATTTACGGTTGGCGAGGTGCCAGCCCGGCGAACGTTGCGTCGTTCTATTCCGACTTCGGGGTTCCGACCAGTAAACCCAAACCACTGGTGACCACCTGGCGAAACGGCACGAAAATCCTTGCCGCCGCGAACGCGATTTTGGCAAATCGAACGCAAAAGCTCCCGCTGGATGTGCCAGAACTTAAGGCCGCGCCGATTGCCTCAGAGTTTGCGATCGACGCAACCTTTGCGCCGACAATCTCTGACGAAGCTGAACGTGTTGCCGCGTGGTTCACCGCGCGCGCACATGAGACCACAGTCGACCCCAAGTCGGGACTGCCCAAGAAACCGACGATGGCGATGCTCATTGAAAAGCGAACACACCTCCAACCGTTCCTCGAAGCGTTTGACGCAGCAGGTGTGAAATATCACGTCCTCGGTGTTGCCGGAATCTTGCACAACCCGTTCACCGCTGACCTCTACTGCGCACTCTCTGTCATCGCGGACCCCTCCGCGGGTGCGCGGCTTGTTCGTCTGTTGGGCGGGACACGTTGGCGCGTGTCTGTCGATGACATGTGGTCCCTGCACGGTCACGCACGCAACATGGCCAAGAACTACACGACGGCAGAACAGCGCAGCCGATTGGGCAAGTCGCTTGCACCCGACGAGGCCGATTCACTGGTGGACGCGCTGGATGACCTTCGGTTCACCGCCCGCTCAAAGATCGAAGTCGACGGCGGTCGCGGAATCAGTCGCGTGAAATTCAGTGACGATGGATGGGAACGACTTCGCCGCGCCGCCGAATTCTTCGCCGAACTGCGCAGTCACGTTGATTTGTCCATTCCCGACATGGTCAGCGTGACGGCGGCCCGACTCGGACTCGATATCGAAGCCAGGGCCGTTCTTTCCCGCAACCCGAACGCCCACCGCGAAGCCTTCAACGACCTCGTGCAGTCGTACCTTGCGATTCCGCAGTCACACTCATTGCGCGGTTTCGTTGACTGGGTATCCGCGGTCGAGCGCAAGGAGAAAAACTCGCCGCGTACCGAAGAACCTGAACCCGGAACTGTTCAGATCCTCACGATCCACACGTCGAAGGGCCTCGAGTGGGACGCGGTCGCGTTACCGATGTGGACTCGCGACGCTGACCCCAAAACGTCAACCAACTTCCGCGGTGACCTGTCGACAAAGGCGAACGAACTGGGGTGGCTCAACCTCGGGGCGCTCCCACGCGAATTCCGCAAGGACAAGACGTTCCTGCCCGAGTTCAACTGGCATGACAAGACGACTCTCGACGAACTCGAAAAGGAGTTTTCGGGGAAGTACAACAAGAGCGAACAGACCGACGGTTACTCGGCACGTTTAAAGAAGGAAATCTACCTTCCCGAAGAACGTCGACTGATGTACGTCGCGGTGACCCGTGCACGACACCGCCTGCACATTTCGGGGTCGTGGTGGGTCAACCCCATCCCGACGAAGTCTTTCCTTGTCAATCCGGCGAAAGCGCGCAACACGCCTCCGACAAACCAGGTCCCCAGCGAATACTTCGAGGAACTGTGCAAGGCCCTCGACGACAAGGGAAACCACCTGATCAACCGTGACGCGGTCGTTGATGAATTCCCGATCAAAAACCCGACCAAAGACAAGGGCACGGTGACCTGGCCGCGTGACCCGCTGGGATCTCCCGCCAATCGCGCGCGCTACGAAGCGGCCGCGGAACGGGTCCGCATGTCCTCGGGAACCCTGGAACAGTCCTGGGCGGAATCCATCGAACATTTGACCGCGGCCCGGGACGACGTCCAGGCGGAAGTTCCGGTTCGAATTCCCGCGTCGCGATACGCGGAATGGGCGATGGACGTCAGCAAGGTCAAGGAGGGCAACCGTCGACCGGTGCCGTCACGCCCCTACCGAGCCGCACGAATTGGTACCGAGATGCACTTGTGGATCGAACAAGGCGTGTACGACGAAGGCCCGCTGGAATTCACCGATGACGACCCGTTGGACGATGGCGTCAACATCGACGAGCTCAAAGCGAAGTTCCTAGCATCACGCTGGCACGGTTTGAATCCTGAACACCACGAGATTGAAATCCTTCTGCCCCAGGGCCGCCACATCGTCGTCTGCAAGATTGATGCGGTGTTCCACCTGGACGGTCGATGGACCGTTGTCGATTGGAAGACCGGCGCCACGCCCAGTGGTGACGACGAAAAAGACGTCAAGGCGATGCAACTCGTTCTCTATCGTCGCGCCTTCGCCGCGTGGAAGGGGATTCCTGTAGACCAAGTCGACGCGATTCTGTATTACATCAAGCACGACTGGGAATGGGCGATTGAGGCGGAACGCCTTGCCAGGCTCGACGCCCTGCCAATCATCGACTAAACCGACTTAGAGAATCTCGTCCTCGCGCGGGCGATCGTTGCCGTCTGATCCGTCGCGGTCTTCCGCGGGCTCGTCGTCTGAGAAGAAAGCTTCAACAATGGTCGCGTCCACGATGACCGGCTCTACTTCGTCGGTGTAGTCAGAACCCCCGACGAAACTGGGGGAATCCACCACGTGAATTTCGTCAACCACAATTTCTTCAACCACGATTTCGTCGACAACGATTTCGTCGACAACGATCTCGTCGACAACGATCTCGTTCGAATCCGTGTCGGGCAGAGACTGTTCTGACACAACGGTGGGGGCATCCTCGACGAAGGCAATCGGTTCCTCAGCGACAACAGTCGGGGCATCCTCGACGAAGGGTTCCGCGGAACCTTCGCTGATGGCCTCGGTGTCGGAGGGCAAATCGACGAGCAAATTGACAGGCTTGACCGGTGCTGCACCCAGCGACATCGCCGGGTTATCGGTGACCGAAGCGACAAGGTTCGTCAACATCTTGACAGCGTCATCAACATTGGGTTCATCGTTGTTGTCGACACAGAACACCAACCAGCGCGCGATGTCGAGCTCGGACAGGAAACGGGCGCGATGTCCGACGCGACGATCGTTGCTTCCGCGGTGGGCGATGTAGTCGGTGATGAACCCGGCGGTGACGTCGGGAGCAAGAGGTCCGACAATCGCCTTGAGGTCTGTCGCGGGATCACCGACGCACGCGTCCGCCCAGTGGATCATGCCCACGACGTCGTCTCCCGCGGTGAGAATCGACTCGAACTCGAGGTTTCCGTGCGTGATCGTGGGAACAAACTGCCACAGTTCCTGGTCTTCAATGGCGGCATCCCAACGGTCCAACAGCGCGCTGGGTACACGAGTCGTTTGGTGCGCCCGGTCGATTGCGCCGGCCGCTTCGCGAACCGAGTCCAACGCGGTCTTGGTCGGCACGGCGTCGCGCTTGACGATTGTGGTGGGAAGTGAATGAAGCGACGCCAACGCCAACGCAAGTGACGGCAGCATCGGGCGCACATCACGAACCATGGACAACGGCTGGCCCTGGGCTTCTTCAGTCACAACGATGCGACGCTTGTTCATTACGCCGGCGCCAAGAGTGTGCGGCACGTCGAACCCAAGTCGTTCTCGAACGCCCGCACTGAGAAGTTGGCCGACCCGGTGTTCGTGGTCCTGAATCTTTGCCGCTTCTGCGGTCAGTGGGGAGGCGATCGAAACAACGGCACCGTCATCGGTGCGGCACGTCACGCGGTCGAGTTCTGCGGTCGACGTGTCACGGTATCCGTCGATGTGAAGACCGGGGATTTCGGCAACGGCCCACGCCGTTAGCATGATGGGAGACAACGCCATATCGCTACTGTATGGCGAAGCGCCGCGGGGTCGGCGTTGCCACGCGAGAGGAGGGTCATGAGCGCGCTCATCGATGCCCTCGACGAAAATCAGCAACGCGTTGCCCTCTCGCTCATCGGTCCGATGCGTGTCCTGGCTGGGGCTGGTTCAGGAAAAACTCGCGCAATTACGCATCGAATCGCTTTCGGCGTTGAGACCGGTGTGTATGCCCCGGAAAAGGTGTTGGCCCTGTCATTCACTACCAAGGCGGCCGGCGAAATGCGGTCACGGCTTTCGGCGCTGGGTGTCGAGGGCGTCGCATGCCGCACGTTCCATTCGGCCGCGATGCGTCAGTTGATGTACTTTTGGCCCGACGTCATCGGGGGCGATTTCCCCAAAGTTAGGACCGGCAAGGCCGCTCTTCTCACGCAAGCGGCTGAACAGCTCAAGCTTTCGACGGCGACCGACGTGCTTCGGTCCATGGCCGCCGAGATCGAGTGGCGCAAAGTGCGATTGCTGAGTCCTGAACAGTACGAGAGCGCGCTCGCGAATCGCCCGTTGCCGTCGGCATTGACTGTTGACAAGGCGATGGCCCTGATCGAGAGATACGAACGACTCAAAGATGAGCGTCGCGAACTCGATTTCGAGGATGTTCTCGTAACGACTCTGGGGCTGCTCGAATCGGAAACCTGGGTTCGCGAACGGGTCCACGAAGAATTTAGGTTTTTCGTCGTCGACGAGTTCCAGGACGTTTCCCCGATTCAACGCGCGCTGCTGGACGCCTGGCGCGGGAACCGATCCGACATTTGTGTCGTCGGAGACCCGAACCAGACCATCTATTCGTTCGCGGGCGCGTCCAGTGAACACTTGCTTCGCTTCAGCGACGAGTTCCCCAATGCCATCACGGTGACATTGGACCGCAACTACCGTTCAACGCCAGAGGTCGTTCACGTCGCGAATTCGCTCATTCCCGATTCCCCGCTTGAACTCGTGTCGACTTCGGCAAGCGGGCCTCAGCCGTTGATGCGTTCCGCGGCAACTGACGCCGACGAGGCTCGGGCGATTGCCGCATCGATCCACGCCGCCATCGAGTCCGGAACACGTCCAGAGAACATCGCGATTCTGTATCGGATTAACTCGCAATCGATTGGACTCGAGAGCGCACTCGGCGCTGCGGGTGTCCCATTCCGGGTTCGTGGTTCGCGTTTCTTTGAAGAACAGGCCGTTCGCGAGACGATGTTGATTTTGCGCGGCACTTCGGCGACAAACCCGACGATGTCGGCCCGCGACGCACTGGGCATGATTTTGCGCGAGCATTTCAATTGGATGAGCAAGCCGCCGTCGAACCCTGTTGAACGGCATTCCTGGAACGTGTTGTCGGCGATTCTGTCACTGTCGGAATCACTGCCAGCGACGGCCACCGCTGCTGACCTTCTCGCCGACTTGACGCGCCGCGCAGAAGCAGACGTGGAACCCGCACTCAATGCCGTGACTCTGTCGACAATTCACGCCGCCAAGGGACTCGAGTGGGACACCGTGTACATCGCGGGTGTCAGCGAGGGTTTGCTCCCTCTCTCATTTGCGACGGACGACGCCGCAATCGCTGAAGAGCGACGACTGCTGTACGTGGCGGTCACTCGCGCGCGTCGCAACCTCACACTGTCGTGGGCAGAGCGGGGCGCCAACCAATCGGGGTCCCGTTCGCGAAGTCGGTTCATTCCGGCAGCGCTGGCAGCGACTGACACCCGCACCGCGGGTGAATCGCGTGCGGGTGCATAACCCGGTTGAACGTTTCGCCGTCTACTCGAGTCGAAAAACCGCTTCCTGCAGAAAGCACAGCGAGAACTTCTGACGCCGCGTGGGCGACCAGTGCTCGTGTCGGGTGGGCGCTGCGTGACCACACCTGTGGTGCAATCGCGCTCCACGATGGGTCGGCATCGATTCGTGCAAGTTCCACGCACGTGACACACGCCGATCGGCCCGGCCGAACAAGTGGACCGACAATTGCCGACGATTCCGTGAAGACGACGGTGAGATGGTCGATATCTCCGCCCAGCCATGGCTGAACGTCCATGGGTGACACCACGAAGTCGCTGACGAGGATCACCGTGTCGATGGTGAGGGGATCGACGTCGCTCGAAAACTCGACGCGAGTCGTCGTCGAAAATGCCGGAGCGCAGAGTTCAGCCAGAATACGTGCGGAATCTGACCTGCCGACGACGGCAACACGCGGGAGAGGAACCCCCGGACGCGAACCCAAGATTGAGCCAACGTGTTCACGCAACTGCGCGCTGCGTTCGGCGCCCATCAGAGCAGCGAGGCGCTGCGTTGACGTTCCCTTGACCAAATCGCTGATGCCCCGTGCCGTGACATCGTCGACGTCGTCGAATCGAACTCGAATGGGGTCAATTCCGGCCTGCGCAGAGTTATGGCTGCGCCACACGACGGGAATGGTGGGATCAATCTGGACGAACACTCACCGAGGTTGCCACGGTGCTGACGATGACGTCAGTTTTCGTCCACAGTCCCGTCGTTGTCGAGCAGTTCGCGCAACGCAACGTCCATGGCGTCCGGCGCGACAGGTCCGCCTCGCAAACGTGCGACCAAAGCCGCGGGGTTGTCGATGTCGTCCGCGGTCGGAACTGCATCGGGGTGATCCCACAAACTGTCTCGAGCATCGGCGCCGACCACGTCGTGAACTAACTTCCACATCGCTGCAGCTTCGCGAAGTCGGCGCGGACGTGCCTCAATTCCGACAAGTCCCGCCAACGCTTTTTCGCCCGGACGTCCGGCCGCACGCTGGCGGCGGACCATCTCGGCGATTGAGTTTCGGCTGGGGAGGCGGTGTGCCGCGGCGTCGGTGACGACATCCACCCATCCTTCGACAAGCGCAAGAATCGTTTCGATTCGTGCCAATGCGATGAGTTGGTCGTCTGTTTTCGGTGGAATCAGAGCGCCTTCACCGACCATTCGGCGAAGCGATTCCGGGTCGCTCATGTCGATGTCCTCCATCGCCTCACGCAACGCATCCGAGTTGATCGAGATTCCGTTCGCATATTCGGTGATGCTGGCGATAAGCCCGTGCTTCAGCCACTTGGCGTGCTTGAACAGTCGCGCATGCGCGATTTCACGAATCGCAAGGTACAGAACTACATCGTGGAGCGGAATGTCCAGCCCCTCGGCGAATGCGGCTACGTTCTGGGGCACTAGCACCGCACGAAGTTCGTGATCCAGGGCACCGTCGAGCAACGGAATTCCCAGATCGCCGCCCGACGAAACCTCTTCGGAGAGTTGGCCAACAATCTGGCCGAGTTGCATCGAGAACAGCGTGCCACCGAGGCGGCCCAGAGCGGTGAACGCACCCTGTCGTTGCGCGTCGACGTCGTCTGGCATCTGTTCGGTGAGAAGTTTTTCAGCGGCCCGTGAAATGGAAAGCGCAACGGGCTCGGCGATCTGAATCCATACGGGGATTGTTGCCCGCGCCCATTCGGGTCGAGTCATGAGTGTCGGCGTGGCGGTGAGTGGCGTGATCCCGGTCGCTTCGTCGAGCCACAGCGACGCGAGTTGCAT
>JBJOQU010000008.1:0-3819 GCA_046049745.1 Actinomycetota bacterium
GTTGCCGGTCGAGTCGCCCGCAATGGCGAGCGTGTTTTGTACGTCAGCGCCGAGGAATCCGTCGGGCAGGTGCGTCTGCGTGCCGGGCGCACCGGAACTCTTGTTGATTCGCTCTACCTTGCAGCCGAAACCGACTTGGGAACGGTACTAGGCCATATCGACCAGGTTCAGCCCTCGCTTGTCATCGTCGACTCTGTCCAGACCGTCGCGTCGGACACCGTCGACGGGCTCGCCGGCGGTGTAGCCCAGGTCAAGGAAGTCGCCGCAACCCTGGTTCGTCTTGCCAAAGAGCGAGGGCTGCCCGTCATCCTGGTCGGACACGTCACCAAGGACGGGACGATTGCTGGTCCGCGTTTGCTGGAGCACCTCGTCGACGTCGTCGTCCAGTTCGAAGGCGACCGGCAGACTGCACTTCGGTTCGTCCGTGCGCTGAAGAATCGCTTCGGCCCGACAGATGAGGTCGGCTGTTTCGAGATGGTGGGAACGGGAATTCAGGAAGTGCCCGATCCGTCGGCGCTGTTCCGCTCAAATTCGGGAACTCCCGTCAGTGGCACCTGCGCAACCATCGCAATGGAAGGCCGGCGGGCCATCCCCGTCGAGATCCAGGCACTCATTGTTCCCACCAACGCGCCCCAACCCCGTCGGGTTACGAACGGCGTCGACTCGTCGCGAGTTGCAATGCTTCTTGCCGTTCTCGAACGCCGTGCACGCATTCCGCTGTCTTCGGCCGATGTCTACGTTTCCACGGTCGGGGGAATTCGCGTCACCGAGCCCGGTGCGGACCTCGCCATTGCTCTTGCCCTCGCCAGCGCCGCCCGTGACATCGCGCTACCGGCAACACTTGTCGCGACGGGCGAGATCAGTCTCGCCGGTGACATCCGTGCAGTAACAGCGCACCAACAGCGTGCGACCGAGGCCACTCGCCTTGGCTATTCGACCGTCCTCGACCACACGGCCAAGACCCTCGCTGAGGCAGTCCGCCAGGCCAGCGCATCGGCCGACCCGGCGAAACCCGGTTTCTAGGCGGCAGCTTCGCCGAACCCCGTCGACTCGCTGTGAATGTCGGCGAGTAAGTCGTCGACCGTCTCAATCGACGAGCGGAATTTCTGGCCACTCTCTGCGATGTTCACGCGGAGCAGGTCTGCGCGCTTGGCTAGCAATTCGTAATCTCCGACTCGGGCAAGGTGGGCGATGCAGGCGTGAGCAAGGCGCTCCCATTCGAGCGACTGTCCGTTTGTCTGGTTCTCAATCAGGGACAACTGCCAGAAACCTTCGGCAATTCCCGAAACAAATTCGGGGCGAGGGTCCAGGCGGGTGAGTGTCGTCGCAATCGCCCGGGCCTCGACCAGATCGCCCGTTTCGATCAGCGCGTCGACGCGAAGTACGAGGTAGGTGATCACCTTGATCATGTCGTCCCCAAAGTTCGCCGCCGATATGCGCGACAGGATGTCCATCGCGCCGCTGAAATCGCCCAACTCCATGTATTTGCGGGCCAGCACCAGCCGTGCCGCATCGCGCGTCACGTCATCGTCGTATTCCACCGCGCGGGCCACCACGGTGTCCAGAACTGGAACGGCGAACATGGCGTCGGTCTTCATCGCCCGGTTGATCTCCAAATGGTTCAGAAGGTCCCACGCGTTCGTGTTCCGTGCGAGCGTGTACGCGCGCGACTCCCAAGAATCTGCCTTGTCCGTCATGCACTCTGACAACCGAATCATTGTGCGAACTTTCAGATAGTTCGGAAGTACCCCGACAATGGATTCGAATTGTTCGACGGCTTCGGAGGATCGTCCGGCGGCGAGATAGGCGCTGCCCAGCGAATACGTCACGCGGTGACGTAACGGAGGCCACCCGAAAGTATCTGCCAGCAGAGTCTGTGCTTCGGTCGCGAGGGAAACCGCACGATCCGGGTTGAGAAGCTGGATTTCCAGCAACGCCATCTCGGCAAGGATGTCGACGATCAGCGGGATGGCCGCGGAGGACCGCGCAAATTCGAGCGCTCGATCCATGATTGCCATCGCTTCGCGCGCACGCCCGAAGGTTGCGATGATGCATCCCTTCTGCCACAACAGCGTCGCGCGGTTGTGGTCCGAATCCATCTCGTCCGCATAGGTAATGGCGCGGTCGATGTATTCGAGCGCAACGACTGCGGCACGCCGTTGATGAGCGGCCCAGGCATAGGACGAGTAGTAGTCGCGCCAGGACTCGGCATTGAACGCTTTGTCTTCAAGTTCAGCGGCACGAACGGCGACTTCCTCGATGTTGTCCCACTCCTCCGCCTCCATCCAGGCGCCCGTTGCACGCGCGAGCGCGATCAGGGCGTCGTCGGGCTTATCGTCCTCGACGAAAACCTCAGCAAGTCGCTCCTGCAGACTTGCCGCTTCTGAATACCGGCTCTCTCCAAACATCCGCTGTGACAACGTGATCATGGCGTTCGCCCGAGGCGCTCCGGTCGCGTTCGAGACCTGCTCCCACAGTTCCTCTTCTGTCATCTCTTCTTCGTCGTCTCCGAAGTGGTTGTGGCTCACTGGTCGCCTCCCGCGGTCTCTTCACTGACAGTCTCGGCGTGCACTGCCGACAGCGTCGCGGCGTCAGCAGCCGTCTCGACACGCTTTCGGTTGGTGGATGTTGGCCGGCGATCCGTCAGAGGGAAGGGGGAAAGACCGAAATTGTGGTGCATGATTTCTCCAATCTGAATTAGCGTGAAACATCGTCTGGAGGGGCGTCATTACCGATTTCGACGGTGCGGGGAAGTGCCACTTTGCCACCAAGCACCGACACGAAACGAATCGACACGCGGTCGATATCGATTATTTGTCGAGTCATTCGCCGGCGGCGAATTGTGTCTTCAGAATGGTCCGGCCGGGTCCGATTCAGAGGACGTCAACAACGCTCCGAAATACCCAATTCCTCGGCTAAACGGTTTATTCCGCCTGAATCGGACTAGTACAACATGAACTGGCGAGACTCAGCCGAAACAATTTCTCCGAGCTTCACCGACAACTGATACGAGGCCCCGCCGCCAACAGCGGGAGTCCCGTTGTCACAGTTGTCAGAACGCGCACGACCCCACTCAAACGTGTTCGTCGTGATTGCTTCACCTGCGGCAAACTCTTGGACGAACGGTTCCGTGGACGCCTGGCAGACGGTCGAATCCCAGATCGTGTCCGATCCGCTGGTGATGATGTATTTCTGCTTGTCGGTGCCGACCTCGATCGTGCAGGCAACGTCACTGGTGTTGGTGATCGTCATTGATAGTTTGGGCAACTCGCCCTCAGCGTAGGTGTCGTGGTCGGTGTTCGCGGCGATGACCACCGCGGTGGGGTCACACGCAGCGACAGTGGTCGCGCCGTCGGTTGCGGTGGCTTGGGGCTGAGCGGTGCTGCCGCCCGTAACCGCCGAGAGGACTCCGCCGATGCCGACAACGGCTCCGACAAGAACGAGAACGGCAATGAGCCGACGAATTTGATACACGCGCGCGGGCAGTGGCCCTCGGGGATCCACAATCCATGACATATCAGCAGGTTACGGCGGGCACCCGAGAACCCCCGAGTGGCGCGCCGATTAGAGGGTTTTGAGCATTCGAGTGTTGCCGAGAGTGTTGGGCTTGACGCGCGCGAGGTCGAGGAATTCCGCGATTCCTTCGTCCGGCGAGCGAACCAGTTCGGCGTAAACATCGGGGGTGACGAGGGCGGTCGAATCCTTACCCACTTCGCCAATTTCGTCGTAACCGCGGGCACCGAAGAACCCGGTTTCGAACGTCAGGCAGAAAAGACGGGTGAGCCCCAGTTCTCGCGCATTGGCCTCGAGTGCCGCGAC
>JBJOQU010000009.1:0-2788 GCA_046049745.1 Actinomycetota bacterium
TGATTGCCGCCGCACTCAACGGAGCCCTCTCGGATCGCGCTCGCGCGGACCGCGTTCACGTCACGTCGGCGTTTGCCGGCATCGACGCTCCGTCGACCAAGGTTGCGTCGAAGCTCCTCGCTGACATGACGACCGGACCCCGTGTCCTCGTTGTTGTCGAGCGTGACGAGAACGTCGCAATCAAGAGCGTGCGCAACGTCATCGGCGTGCACACCATCACCGTTGGCCAGCTCAACGCGTATGACGTGCTTCACGCTGACGATGTTGTCTTCACGCAGGGCGCTTACGAAGCATTCGTCGCCACCAAGACCACGAAAGAGGTGTCCGCATGAGCGTCCTCGCAGCAGCCCTGAACAAGGACCCGCGTGACATCATCGTCTCGCCGGTCGTGAGCGAGAAGTCCTACGGACTCATCGACGAGGGCAAGTACACCTTCGTTGTTGCTCCCGACGCCAACAAGACCGAGATCAAGCTCGCTATCGAGAAGATCTTCAACGTCAAGGTTGCGTCGGTCAACACCCTCAACCGCCAGGGTAAGACCCGTCGCACGAAGTTTGGCATGGGAAAGCGCAAGGACACCAAGCGCGCCATCGTCACGCTGAAGTCGGGCACCATCGACATCTTCACGGCTGTCGGATAGGGAATAGGACAGAAGAACAATGGCTATTCGTAAGTACAAGCCCACTACCCCCGGCCGTCGCGGCTCGTCGGTAGCTGACTTCGCCGAGATCACCCGATCGACGCCCGAGAAGTCGCTCCTCCGTCCGCTTCCCAAGACCGGTGGTCGTAACAACGCAGGTCGTATCACGACCCGCCACATCGGTGGAGGCCACAAGCGCCAGTACCGCATCATCGACTTCCGTCGCAACGACAAGGATGGCGTGAACGCCAAGGTCGCTCACATCGAGTACGACCCCAACCGCACTGCGCGTATCGCTCTTCTCCACTACGTGGATGGAACCAAGCGTTACATCATCGCTCCCAACAAGCTCAACCAGGGTGACATCGTTGAATCGGGTCCCTCGGCTGACATCAAGCCCGGCAACAACTTGCCCCTCCGTAACATCCCGGTCGGAACCGTGATCCACGCGATCGAACTCCGTCCCGGTGGTGGAGCGAAGATGGCACGTTCGGCTGGTGCATCGGTTCGTCTCGTTGCTAAGGACGGCCCCTACGCACAGCTTCGTTTGCCCTCGGGTGAAATCCGCAACGTCGATGCGCGCTGCCGCGCAACCGTCGGTGAGGTCGGAAACGCCGAACAGTCGAACATCAACTGGGGTAAGGCTGGCCGCATGCGCTGGAAGGGTGTTCGCCCGACCGTCCGTGGTGTCGCCATGAACCCAGTCGACCACCCGCACGGTGGTGGTGAGGGTAAGACCTCTGGTGGTCGTCACCCCGTTAGCCCGTGGGGTCAGGCCGAAGGCCGCACCCGCAAGGCCAACAAAGAGAGCAGCAAGCTCATCGTCCGTCGCCGCAACGCCGGCAAGAAGCGTTAGTAGGAGCCTGGAATGCCTCGTAGTCTCAAGAAGGGTCCCTTCGTCGACGACCACCTGTACCGCAAGGTCGTGGCTCAGAACGAAGTGGGAACCAAGAACGTTATCCGCACCTGGTCGCGTCGATCGATGATCGTCCCCGCCATGCTCGGACACACAATCGCCGTTCACGACGGCCGCAAGCACGTCCCGGTGTTCGTCACCGAGACGATGGTCGGTCACAAGCTCGGCGAGTTCGCGCCCACCCGCACCTTCCGTTCACACGTGAAGGACGACAAGAAGGGCCGTCGCCGCTAAGGCGAGGAGGGAACATCATGGTTGAATCCATCGCCAAGCTCAAGGGGATCCGCGTGACCCCGCAGAAGGCCCGTCGTGTTATCGAGATGGTCCGTGGCAAGCACGTTGAGGAAGCTCTTGCGATCCTCAAGTTCGCGCCGCAGGGTGCCTCGGAGCCCGTCCGCAAGCTCGTTGCGTCGGCTGTCGCGAATGCTCGCGTCACCGCAGACAAGGAAAACTTGCCTCTCGATGAGTCGGAACTCGTCATCGACAAGATCTTCGTAGACGAAGGTCCCACGATGAAGCGTTTCCAGCCTCGTGCACAGGGTCGCGCTTTCCAGATCCTCAAGCGAACGAGCCACATCACCGTCGTGCTCAGCACGCCGGAAGCCCCGACCTCGAAGGCAGGTAAGAAGTAATGGGTCAGAAAGTACACCCCTACGGATTCCGCCTCGGAATCACGACCGACCACCGTTCGCAGTGGTTCTCGGACAGCAACAAGCCCGGTGAGCGTTACGCCGACTACGTTGCCGAAGACGTCACGCTTCGTCGCTTCCTCCAGGAGAAGCTCGACCGCGCCGGTGTCTCGCACATGGTCATCCGCCGTACGCGTGACCGCGTTGTCGTTGACGTTCACGTCGCCCGTCCCGGTGTGGCCATCGGCCGCCAGGGAACCGGACTCGACAAGCTTCGCGACGATGCTCGTGAGCTGACCGGCAAGGTTGTCATCATCAACGTCATCGAAGCGCTCAACCCCGAGGCAGACGCTCAGCTCGTCGCTCAGGGAATCGCCGAGCAGCTTTCGGCTCGTGTGGCTTTCCGCCGCGCGATGCGCAAGGGCCTCCAGGGTGCCCAGCGCGCCGGCGCCAAGGGTGTTCGCATCCAGGTGTCGGGTCGTCTCGGTGGTGCTGAAATGTCGCGTTCGGAGTTCTACCGTGAAGGTCGAGTTCCGCTCCACACGCTCCGCGCCAACATCGACTACGGCTTCTACGAGGCTCGTACGACCTTCGGTCGCATCG
>JBJOQU010000010.1:0-16703 GCA_046049745.1 Actinomycetota bacterium
TTGTTGCGCGTTTTCCGCCCGTGGGTTCGGGGCATCGAGAACATTCCAGCCTCTGGCGCTGCGATTCTCGCGAGTAATCACCTCTCGTTCGTCGATTCCATCTTCTTGCCCTTGGTTCTGCGCCGTCCCGTCGTGTTCCTTGCTAAGGCGGAGTACTTCACGGGACGTGGCTTCAAGGGGTGGCTGGTGCGCCAGTTCTTCCTCGCGGCAGGTCAATTGCCGATTGACCGTTCGGGGGGAAAGGCCAGTGAGGATTCGCTTAACACAGGTTTGGCGGTTCTCAACGACGGGAAGCTGTTGGGAATTTACCCTGAAGGCACCCGAAGCCCCGACGCAAAGTTGTACCGTGGCCGGACTGGAATTGCCCGCATGGTGCTCGAAGCGAACGTCCCCGTCATCCCGGTCGCGATGATCGATACCGAAAAGGTCATGCCGATTGGCAAGCCCATCCCCACTGTCAAGCGCGTTGGTGTGGTGATTGGCCAGCCTCTCGACTTCTCGCGTTTCCACGGGTACGAGGGTGACCGTTTCGTTCTTCGTGCCATCACCGATGAAATCATGTTCGAAATCCTTGCGCTCTCGGGACAGGAATACTCGGACGAGTATGCAAGTTCGGCAAGGGCCCGCGCGGGGCAATAGTTCGCCCGCGCTAGGCTGGAACCCTGTTACCGAGAGGGATTCCCGTGACTGAACACACCGTTCCCGCGACCGCCGACGTCCTCAAGGGCCTCGACGCGTGGAAGGCGCTGCCGATCAAGCAGCAGCCTGAATGGCCGGACGCAGCTGTTCTCGAAGCGGTCACCGCCGAACTGTCGAAGCTTCCGCCGCTGGTGTTCGCCGGAGAAGTCGACCAACTCAAGGACCGACTCGCGCGTGTAGCCCGCGGAGACGCTTTCCTCCTTCAGGGTGGCGATTGCGCTGAAACATTTGACGGCGCAACGGCGGACAAAATTCGGAATCGCGTCAAGACGATTCTGCAAATGGCGGTCGTGCTCACTTATGGCGCTGCGATGCCGGTCGTCAAGATGGGCCGAATGGCTGGACAGTTCGCCAAGCCGCGGTCGAGCGATTCGGAAACCCGCGACGGTGTGACCCTTCCCGCCTACCGCGGCGACATCGTCAATGGGTACGACTTCACTCTCGAATCGCGCACCGCCGACCCCCACCGAATTGTGCAGGGGTATCACACGGCTGCGTCTACCCTCAACCTCATCCGCGCGTTCACCCAGGGTGGGTTCGCTGACCTGCGCGAAGTTCACTCGTGGAACAAGGGATTCGCTGAGAACCCCGCGAACAAGCGTTACGAGCAACTGGCAAAAGACATCGATCGCGCGATCAAGTTCATGGCCGCTGCTGGTGCGGACTTCGAATCACTCAAGACGGTCGAGTTCTACTCCAGCCACGAGGGCTTGCTGATGGACTACGAACGGCCCATGACGCGCATCGATTCGCGCACGGGGAACCCGTACAACACGTCAGCGCACTTCCTCTGGATCGGTGAGCGCACCCGCGAATTGGATGGTGCACACATCGACTTCTTCTCGCGCATCCACAACCCGATTGGCGTTAAGCTCGGCCCGAAGACAACGGGAGACGATGTCAAGAAGTTGATTGACATTCTCGATCCGAATCGCGAGCCCGGCCGACTAACGTTCATCACCCGAATGGGTGCCGGTGTTATTCGCGATGCGCTTCCGCCATTGCTCGAAGTTGTTCGCGACAGTGACGCCTTGCCCGTATGGGTGACGGACCCGATGCACGGAAACGGCATCACGACTCCGAACGGCTACAAGACTCGTCGATTCGACGATGTCGTCGACGAGGTCAAGGGCTTTTTCGAGGCACACCGTCAGGTCGGTACGTTCCCCGGCGGAATTCACGTTGAGCTCACGGGTGACGACGTAACCGAGTGCTTGGGTGGCTCTGAAATGATCGACGAGGAAACGCTCGCTTCTCGGTACGAGTCGCTGTGTGACCCTCGTCTCAATCACAAGCAGTCACTAGAGCTCGCCTTCCTCGTTGCCGAGGAAATTGCGTCAGGTAACTAGCCGATGACGGGGATCGCGGCGATCCTGCCGGGACTCGTGACCGGGCTCTCTCTGATCATCGCCATTGGCGCCCAGAACGCATTCGTCATTCGTCAAGGGTTGACGCGTCGCTTTGTCTTTGAGGTTGCGATTGTGTCAGCGACACTCGATGCCGCGTTAATTCTTTTGGGGACTGGTGGTCTGGGTGCCGTCATTCAAGCGGTGCCGGTGCTGTTCGATATCGTGCGCTGGTTCGGCGTTGCGTATCTCGTCTGGTTCGGAATTCAGTCATTCCGACGAGCATTCGCGACGGAAATCATGTCCCTTGAGGGAGATTCTGCGACCAGTCGTTGGGGAATCGTTCTGAGCACGGTGACGTTCTCGCTTCTTAACCCGCACGTGTACCTGGACACCGTGATCTTCCTCGGGTCCGTCGCCAATCAGTTTGGCGCAGACCGCTGGTGGTTCGCCCTCGGTGCGTGTGTTGCCAGTTTCGCGTGGTTCTTCGGCATTGCTTATGGTGCACGCGGTCTTGCGCGTTACGTCACCACACCAATCTTCTGGCGCGTGCTTGACTCGATCATCGCCGTGACGATGTTCACCATCGCCGCAATTCTTGCGACCACAACGTTGGGCTAGAAGATTCCGTAAATCTTTACGGTGGAACCCTTGGCAATCTTGGTTCCGGCCGCGGGACTGGTTCGCTTTGCCTTGGCGAAACTGTCGCCCCAGAATTCGCGCGGAATGTCCGTGATGATGATGACCTTGAAGCCGGCGGCCTCGAGAGCATCGTTTGCCTTTTTGATGGTCAGCCCTAGTACTGCAGGCACCTCGACTAGTTCCGGCCCCTTCGACAAGACGATTGTGACGGTGTCACCGGGGCGGACAACCCCGGGGTTTACCGTCAGTGACGACACCTTGCCGTCGGGTACATCGTCTGAGAATTCGCGAGTGTCCGAAACCACAACGACCAGTCCAGCGTTTTGCAGATCTGACGTGGCTTCGGCGGCGGTCTTGCCAGTCACAACGGGAACAGGGCCAAGCGACCGTTCGAGAACCACCGAGTCCCCGCGGTAAAGCGTGGTTCCCTCGGGCACGATGGTTCCGTTTTCCGACAACACGTTGATGACGAGTCCTTCAGCGACCTCAGAGCTGAATTGGTCGTCCGTCTTTGTCACGGCAATCTTGAGCCCAGCCAGCTGAGCGGAGTATGCCTCTGCCGTGATGTTCGCATACGTGGGCAGATCGACGGGTGCGGGTCCGAGCGACACAATCAGTCGCACCTCGGTGCCTTTTTTGACGTCACCCGTGATGTCCGGTTCGAGTCCAATCACGGCGCCGGCAACAATCTCGTCGTCATACGCTTCGGTCGCTGGTTCGAGGACAACGAAGTTTGCATTTGTCAGCGCCGTTGCAGCGTCGGCGGCCGCCATGCCGCGAACATCAACCACGTGGGCCATCGAACCGGGACCAGCGGTGTACCACCATCCGGCGCCGCCACCGACGCCTGCGATAGCAACAATCACGGCCAGAATCAACGCCCCGCCACGACGACGAGGTGTTGGCGAGGGAGAGTCAGGGTCGATCACGACTGCTGGGCGACCCTTTTTGGCGGGAAGCGTCAGCCGCGGAATCTTGATGGTCGGCATTTGAGGCATCTGCGGCATCGTGCGCTTTGCCTTCGGCTTCTCGTCCTTGACGATGGTCGTGATGGGTGTCGTCACGCCGTCTTCATCCGACTCGTTCAACGCTGCTTCAATGATCGACGTTGCGTCGTCATCGGCCGGTTCGACCGACAACGGCTCGTCGTCTTCATCGATGGAGTCGGTAGGAACGTGCGAGGTGTCAGACGCCCGTCGAACAGAAGCCTTGCGGAGCGCATCAAGGAATGCGCGAGCATCCTTGGGTCGATCGTTTGGGTCCTTGGCGGTCGACCACTGAATCACGTCGTCGACTGCTTGTCCGACGAACGGGTTCGTTAGCGACGCGAGCGGCATCTGCTTCTTGGCGTGCTGCATTGCGATTTGCATTGGGCTGTCGCCGGTGAATGGCTGTTTTCCCGCCAACATTTCATAGAGCATCACGCCAACGGAATACAGGTCGCTTCGGTTGTCCGCCTGGCCGCGAGTCAGGAGTTCCGGCGCGATGTACGCGACAGTGCCGAGCAGGGACTTGCCCGTCTCGGTTGCGCTCGTTACAGGACGCGCAAGGCCGAAGTCGCCGACTTTGATACGTCCATCGTTGACGAGCATGACGTTTTCCGGCTTGACGTCACGGTGAAGAATGCCTTCGCGGTGCGCGACAACAAGTGCCTGAAGAACTGCGGTGGTGATGTCCAGTGCCTGTTCGACCGTCAGGCTGCCGTAATCATTGAGTAGTTCCCGGAGTGTGATTCCAGGGAGGTATTCCATCACGAGGAAGAGGATGTCGCCTTCGTGCCCCTGATCGAACACCGAGACTATGTTGGGGTGCGCCAAGCGCGCAGTGTGGCGCGCTTCACGGATGAACTTGGCCGCGTAATCCGAGTCGTCGACAAGGTGGTCATGCATGACCTTGACGGCAACTTTTCGCTCGAGACGCAAATCGGTTGCCAAATAAACCTTGGCCATTCCACCGCGTGCGATTCGCGACTCGATTTGGTATCGACCATCAATGGTCGACCCAACGAGTCGGTCTGCGGGTTCTTGAGCCATAGGTAACAGTTTACGGGGTTGCGTTTGGCGGGATGGCGGGGATTCGACCTAGGTGAGGTCGAACAACCAGTTCCACGCACTGACCTCCCAGCGCGCGTAGGCACTGGGGAATGCGCTGCGCTGGACTGCTTGTGCCGCTTCGGCAACGCTGAGGTTTTGCCACCCGTCGATGTCAAGAAGACCACGCGTATTGCTGGGGGTTGGCGAAGCAGGTCCGCCAAAGAATGCCCGTGCCGCGTATCGCGGTTCACGAATTTGCTGCGCCGAGCCCCAACCAGAGGACGGACGCTGTTGGAACAGGCCAACCGAGTCGCGATCGCCGTGATCGAGGTTGCGCAGGCGAGATTCTTGTGCCGCGGTCGCGAGGGCAATGACGATGCCGTAATTCGGGATTCGCATTTCGCGACCGACCTGGATAATGATTCGGGCGTTGACCGTCATCTCGTCGGTGAGTTGAGTGATGACCGCGTCGTCGCTGTCATCGGCGCGAACGCCAGATGCGAGGACGGGGCTCTGTGCGAGTGCAGCGGGCGCCTCGACTTCGGCCAATGCGGGAGCCTGGCGCTTACTGACAACCAGGACTTGTCCTGCGTGAACCGACGTTTGCCATGACAGGCCGTTCAGGGCAAGAAGTGCGGCCGTCGGGATTCCGTGCGTCGCGGCAATGGACTGCAGCGAATCGCCTTGCTCGACGGTGTGCGTGGTTGCCCCAGATGTCGACACTGTTTCTGTGGCGTCATCTGTCGATTCGGTGTCAACCGGCGATTGACCTTGTGGTTCAAGCGTGGCTGGCGGGGGAGTCGCCGTGACCCACGTCACGGCTCCGGCTGCAATCAAAGGAAGTGCACCCGCTGCTGCAGCAATCGCACGAGCCTGTCGTGCTGCGCGGCGTTCAGAGACGACCTCGGGCTTGAGCCCAGCGAAAATGGGGTTCGGCGTCGACTGTGTTGCTTCTGACTCGGCCACCGCACCTCCTTGGGGTTCACTCAATTGTGAAAGGGAAGTGAACCCAGCTCGGGAGTTGAGCAGGTCGGGCGTGTCGCGATTTAGACGGCGCGATTAGTGACGGCGTCGACGAGTCCGCGCAGTTCGCGATCGACCGCGGGGTCTAGCGCCAGTTCGTCGAGTGCACGAAGTGAGCGCTCGCGTGAACGCTCAATGAGATCCTCGACAGCATCAACTGCACCTGTGCTCGTGAGGGTGGCGCGCAACATGGTGATCTGGTCGTCATCAAGGGAAGGGTCACCGACGAGTTCGTCAAGAATGTTCACCGTCGAGCGGTCGGCGTGACGTCGGGCCATCGCAAGCAGCACGGTTCGCTTTCCTTCGCGAAGGTCGTCCCCGGCGGGCTTTCCCGTCACGGACGGTTCACCGAACACGCCGAGCAGGTCGTCGCGCATCTGGAACGCGAAACCGAGGGGGAGCGCGAACGCGCGAAGAGCGCTGACGAGCGCAGGTGCCGCCCCGCCAATAATCGCACCGAGCGCGATGGGCGCTTCGACGCTGTACTTCGCGGACTTGTAGATGACGACTCGCTGGGCTCTCTCGACCGCAACGTCATCTCCGATTGTCTGCCACGCGGAGGAATCATGATTGTCGAGGAACTGGCCGGCGGTGACGTCGGTGCGCATCGTGCGAAGTTCCGTGCGGAAGTCGTCGCGGCGGTCCGCTTCGAGCCCCAGGCTCACGGTCATGAATTGATCGTCGGCCCAGGCGAGAAGGAGGTCGCCGAGGAGAATCGCTGACGAGCGTCCATAGAGGCCAGCATCCCCGACGTAATTGCGTTCCGTGTGAATTGCTTCGAACTGTCGATGAGCCGCCGGTGTACCACGACGGGTATCGCTGTTGTCGATGATGTCGTCGTGCACGAGGGCTGCCGCGTGAAAGAGTTCAAGCCCAGCCGCGAGCGATGCGACGAGATCAGCATGCGGGTGACGATCGGCATCGACGAGGGGATCGCCGTAGGTGACAGCTGCGCGCCAACCCCAATATGCCAATCGCGCACGGAATCGCTTGCCGCCCTTGACCAGGGTTCCGGCAACGGTCGATAGAGATTCTGCGTCTCGGCCGATTGCGCTGACGTCAGCATGGCCTGCACGCATCACCTCATCAATACGGTTCTGCACCGAGTCGACAAAGGCGGGTTGAGTCGTCACGGTTACACACTAGCGGCGAGAGACGTACACTGTAGTTATCCGATTGGGGGTGATTCGATGGCTCTCTCTGACGAAGAACGACGAGTTCTCGACGAGATGGAACGACAACTGCGTGCTAGCACGAGCGACGTCGTTGACATCGGCACTCCTCGCAGAATCAACGCGACCACGGTCACTATTGGGGTTCTCGTGATTGTCGCGGGGATTGGTGTACTGCTTGGCGGAATCGTTGCGCAGTTCCCCGTGATCGGAATCGCCGGGTTCGGCACAATGGTCGCCGGAGTGCTCATCGCGACAAGCCGCCGCGGTTCGGCGTCGCTGCCGGCCCCTCGTCCGACTGCCCCGCGTACGCCGCGAAAGTCGTCATTTGAAGATCGTTGGGATCGTCGAATGGGTGGAGACCTCTAACTCCCAGCGGTTCTTACTCAATCGACCCGGCTTCGGCCGGGTTTTTTGTTGTGCGCGCTGGGTGGTGCCGAGTGGAGACACGGTGGAAAAAAGTGTCACAAAGTGGAGCAAAATGGAGAAAAGTGGAGTAAAGTGGAGGAAACGGCAAACGTCACTCGAAACGGAAGGAGGCGCCCATGTTGCTCGGCACATACGAACCCAAGCTCGACGAGAAGGGCCGCATCATCCTTCCCGCCAAATTCCGTGACGAATTCGCCGGGGGACTGGTGCTCACTCGGGGTCAAGAACGCTGCATCTACGTCTTTCCTCGCCAAACCTTCGAGGGACTACTCGACACCGTTCAATCCGCCCCGCTGACCAGCAAGGCTGCGCGCGACTACGTTCGACTCCTTTTGTCGGGCGGTAGCGACGAAGTTCCCGACAAGCAGAGTCGCGTCACGATTCCGTCGCAGCTTCGCGACTATGCCGGACTCGGCCGCGACCTTGTTGTCATCGGAGCTGGCAGTCGCGCTGAAATTTGGGCGGCCGACGCTTGGGCGACGTACTACGCCGACAAGGAACAAGGCTTCTCCGACACCGAGGAGGAGGTGATCCCGGGCCTCTTCTAGTGATGTTGCGACTCCCTGCCGCCCCTGAAGTACTTCCCCCACGGCAGGTAGCGGACGGGAATCGGAACATCACACCCCACCGGAACGATATGGAAAACCCCACTCACATCCCTGTACTGCTCGACGACTGCGTCGACGCACTCGCTCCTGCTCTCGCGGAGTCAGGAGCCGTTGTCGTAGATGGAACCTTGGGGCTGGGTGGACACACTGAGGCGATCCTCGACCGTTTCCCTGCAGTGACTGTCGTCGGCATCGACCGCGATGAAATCGCGCTGGCACACGCAACCTCACGCCTCTCACGTTTTGATGGCCGGTTTGTCCCGGTCCACGCCACCTACGACGAGATTCGTCGCGCACTGCGCACTATTGGTCGCGATTCAGCGAACGGAATTTTGCTTGACCTCGGAATCTCGTCGATGCAGATTGACGACGCAGATCGTGGCTTTGCCTACGCGTGGGATGCGCCGCTGGATATGCGGATGGATCGTTCGACGGAACTCACCGCGGCAGACATTATCCGCGAGTACAGCGAGCGCGACCTCGAGCGCATCTTCCGGATTTACGGCGAAGAGAAGTTGTCGGGACGCTATGCGCGAGCGATTGTCGCGGCCCGTGCACTGAACTCAATCGAACGCAGCGCCGAATTGGTTGCCATCCTCAACGACGCGACTCCCTATGCACTCAAGAACGCCGGACACCCGGCCAAGCGCGTCTTCCAGGCGCTTCGCATCGAGGTCAACGGTGAACTCGACATCCTCCGCGATGCAATTGACAACGCACTCGCTGCGCTGGCTCCCGGTGGACGCCTTGTTGTTCTGGCATATCACTCGCTCGAAGACCGAATTGTCAAAGCCGCGTTCGTCGATGCGACGTCGTCGAAAGCCCCACACGACCTGCCCGTAGTCCCTGCTGGTCTCAAAGCCGGTTACCGCCTCGTTTTCTCGGGCGCTCGAAACGCGAGCGAGTCCGAGATTGCAACAAACCCCCGCGCGGCTTCGGTGAAGTTCCGCGCAATTGAACGATTGGAGGTAGCGGCATGAGCGCAGTAGCTCACTCCGTCTACGGATCCCCCCGTCCGCAAAGCTCGGCTCGACCTGGACTTCGCGCTGTTTCTCGGCCCCGCGCCCAGGTATCGGTGAAGACCGTCACCATCATCGTCGCGGCGTTTGTCGCCATCATCGTCGCGCGTCTCTTCGTGACGGTTGCAGTCGAATCGTCCGCATATGAGATTGCATCGCTCAGTCAGCAAAATGTCAGCCTCGGCCGCGACGCACAGTTCCTGAAGGAACAGCTCAACGTGTTGGATTCCCCTCAGAACGTTGCAGCCATGGCCGCACAACTGGGCATGGTGTCCAATTCTCGCCCGACCTACATTCGTCTCTCCGACGGAAAGGTGTGGGGAAGCGGAAAGCCTGCGAAGGCCAGCGGATCGTCTGTTGCGCCAATCGCGAACAACCTCATCGGAGCATATGGTGTGACCCCGTCGCTCGCTGGCGTGGCTACCGAAACGGTGACCGTCGGTGCGACACAATCGGAAAGCGCCACCGCGTCGGCTTCGACCGGTATCCCGGCGCCCTCCACGCACTAAGACGATTCGACAAGGAGTGAACGGATGAACCGTTCTGAACTCATTTCGCGTCGAATCGGATTGATGTTGCTCGCGATCGCTGGTGTTGTTGCAATCTTCATTGGTCGGCTCTTCTGGATTCAAATTGTTGACGGTCCGCGTTTGTCACAGGAGGCGCGCGACCGCCAAAGCATCGCGCAGACGCTGTACGGAACGCGCGGATCGATCATCGACACAAACGGTGTCACCCTCGCCGAAAGCGTCGAGCGATATGACATCACGGCATCGCCCAAGTTTGTAGCAGATTTCACTCGGAACGGCATTACTGTCACTGTCCAACAAGCGCTGACGGAAATCTCGACGGCGACAGGTGCGGATCAGGGTGTGATGCACACGGCCATCACGACGGATCCAACCTCCGATTTTGCCTACCTCGTCAAGGGCGTCACCATCGACGTCTTGCGTGAGGTTCAGGACCTCAACATTCCCTGGGTTTACCACGACCTTCGCCCGTCTCGCACGTATCCGCGTGGCTCCGTGGCCGGAAACCTCGTCGGATTCATGGGAACTGACGGTCCATTGACTGGTGTCGAGTACTACCTCAACGATTGCCTCAAGGAAACGAACGGGTCGAGCACCTACGAGCGCGGTGCGGATGGCATTCGAATTCCTGGGTCGACGGTCGTGACAAAAGACGCGGTGCACGGTGGCGAAGTCGCATTGACCATCGATTCGGACTTGCAATGGTTCGCACAGCAAACTCTCGCCGACCAGGGCGGCAGTCTCCGAGCGCGATGGGCAACGGCGATGGTCGTGCGCGTCGCAGACGGGCACATTCTTGCGGCCGCGGATTGGCCGAGCGTCGACCCCAACAACGTTGACGCGACCAAGGTGGACGATATGGGCGCGCGGCTTTTCTCGTCACCGTACGAGCCGGGTTCGATCATCAAACCACTCGTCGTCGCGTCAATGCTCGACAAGGGAGTCGTGACTCCCAATACGACAATCGTGGCGCCTGGACGATTCAAGATTCCGGGTGGCGGCTACATCAAAGACTCTTTCGCGCACGGGGATCTGTCGCTCACGACGACGGGCGTGCTCGTCAAGTCGTCAAACACCGGAATTAACACGCTGTCGCTGGCGCTGACGAAGCAACAGCGGTACGACATGCTGACGGAGTGGGGTCTCGGAACGGCGACTCCCGTCGGTTTCCTCGGGGAGGACTCGGGACGAATCACGCCTCCAGACATCGTTGACGATGTCACCCAGTACACCGAGTTGTTCGGGCAGGGCATGACGACGACGAGCGCTCAAATGGCGCAGGCGTATCAGGCGCTTGCCAACGGGGGCGAGAGCGTTCCTCTGACACTCGTCAAGGGGTGCACGGCACCTGACGGCACCACCACGCTCACCCCCAAGTCGGAAACACGACAAGTTGTCTCGGTCGACACCGCAGAAACGACTGTTCGCATGATGGAGAACGTCGCGAAGTACGGATCCGCCGCTCCGGTCGTCAAGGTTCCTGGATATCGAATCGCGATCAAGACGGGGACCGCTGAAGTCGCACGCAACGGGCGTTACACGAATGACCGCATCATCTCGGTCGCGGGCATGGCACCTGCGGAGAACCCGCAGTACGTTGTGATCGTCACTTTTGGCTTGCCGAAAACACACCGCTCTTCGTACTATGCGGGACCTGCGTTCGCTACTCTGATGGGGCAGGTGCTCAAGTACTATCGGGTGGCTCCGTCCACGGGAAAGTTCCCCGCGATGGACCTGGGCGCGGACGGGAAGGGTTGACATCGTGACAGGGAATATCCCACCGGTCATCCGGCCAGATTTCGTTAGCCCTCGATCGCTTGAATTGCTGGCCGACGAGTTTGGCCTTTCCATCCTCGGGAATGCCAGGGGCGTAGAAGTCACCGGTGTCACCGTGATGACACGCGAAGTGCGACCGGGGGATCTTTTCGTCGCCTTACGTGGCGCGAACCGTCACGGTGCAGAGTTCATCTCCGAAGCGGCAGCCGCCGGTGCAGTTGCTGCACTGACGGATGACGAAGGTGCGGCTATCGCGGTCGATTCGCCGATTCCGCTCGTCATCGTTGACTCGCCGCGAGCTGCGCTCGGCGACATTTCTCGGTGGGTGTACCGCACGGATGACAACCCGCCACAATATTTTGGAATCACGGGCACAAACGGCAAGACGTCGACGGCATATCTTCTCGAAGGGATTCTTCGTCAACTCGGTGTGACGACCGGTTTGTCGTCAACTGCCGAACGACACATCGCTGGCGACGTCGTGGTCTCACGATTGACGACCCCTGAGGCGAGTGAGATGCACGCACTGGTTGCACGCATGAAGGAACGCGACGTCCGTGCTGTGGTGATTGAGGTATCTGCACAAGCGCTGACGCACAACAGAGTCGCCGGTATTCACTTCGACGTGGCTGGCTTCACCAACTTGTCTCATGATCATCTGGATGACTATCCGGACATGGACGCCTACTTCGAGTCGAAACGCCAGTTTTTCGAACCTGCAGTCGCGTCGCGGGGAGTCGTGTCGCTTGATTCGCCGTGGGGAGAGCGAATCGTCGACGAGTCGCACATTCCTGTCACGACAATCTCGTCGACGGGGGACCCTGCCGCGCAGTGGCACGTCGACGTCACGGAAGACAACCCGGCGTACACGGCGTTTCGCCTGACGGGACCGGAAGGCGTTGTCATTGAGACGCGCGAACCTGTTATCGGTCGCCACATGGCCGCGAACGCCGGGCTTGCGCTCGTCATGCTGATCGAGGCGGGGTATTCGCCTGACGCAATCACCAACGCGCTTAATCGGGATGGCGGAATCCAGGCGTACCTCCCTGGACGCACTGAGAAGGTTTCCGGCGAAACAGGTCCGAACGTCTACGTCGATTTCGGCCATTCTCCCGATGCGTTCGAGCACACCCTCGCTGCAGTTCGCCGTTTCACGCGAGGCCGAACAATCATGGTTTTCGGTGCGGACGGCGATCGCGATGCGACAAAACGATTCGACATGGGCCGTGTCTCGGCCGAAGGGTGCGACATCCTCGTCATCACTGATCACCACCCGCGGTTCGAGGACCCTGCGTCCATTCGTCAGCAACTACTCGTTGGTGCTCGTTCTGTTGCCAATGGCCCCGAGATTCACGAAGTGTCGCCTCCCGAGGACGCCATTCGACTCGCTGTCTCGTTGGCGACCGAAGACGATTCCATTCTGTGGGCTGGCCCCGGTCATCAGAATTACCGCGACATCGAAGGCATACGCACGGTGTATTCAGCTCGAGACCTTGCCCGCGCGGCGTTGACCGACGCGGGGTGGTCGTGATGAGCCACGACGTCCTCTACGACGGAACGATCCTTCTCGATCGAACCGTGGCTCGTGACCTTGACGCAATTCGCGAGGGGCAGTCCGAGCTTGCGGAATGGAGATTGCGCGGGCACGTCACTGTGCATGTCGCCGGTGCTCTTGCCGAGGAATTCAATCGCGACGATTTGGACGCGATCGGTCGCCGTGCCGTTCGACTGAACATCGGCACCCTCATCGCCGTAGGCTCTCGAGCACGTGTGTTGCATCTTGCGGCTGAACACGAGGGCTCGTGGGACGGGGAGTCGCTCCCCGTTGCCGACATTGACTCGGCATACGATGAACTGACCCGATTGCGTGGTGACGGAGTCGTCGTCCTTGTGACGGGGTCGCACGATGTTGTTTTGTCCGAGCTCGTGGACCGATTGAAGGAGGCCGCATGAGGTCACTGCTTCTCGGTGCCGGTTTCGCCCTCTTCTTCACGTTGTTCGTCACACCGGCCTTTATTCGCCTGTTCGAACGAATCGGCTGGGGACAGTTCATTCGTGACGACGGACCGCAAAGCCACCACACCAAACGCGGTACCCCCACGATGGGCGGAATCGTCATCATCGTTGGTGCCGTTTCAGGTTACTTTTTCGGGCACGCGATTGATGCGCATCCGCCGACGGCAAGTGGTTTGCTCGTCATTCTCATGATGGTGGGGATGGGTCTGGTCGGGTTCATCGACGACTTCACGAAGACGCGCAAACAACGCAGTCTTGGACTCGGCGGTTGGGCCAAAATCGCCGGCCAAGCTATCGTCGCCTCAGTGTTCGCGGTTCTCGCCGTCAATTTCCCTGACGAAAACGGAATCACCCCCGCATCGATGGCGATCAGCGCGGTCCGCGACATTCCCTGGCTCAACTTCGCGCTCATCGGCGGGGGAGTAGGGATAATCCTCTTCATCCTCTGGGTGAATTTGATTGTCGTCTCGACCACCAACGGTGTGAACGTTGCCGACGGTTTGGACGGGCTTGCGTCAGGAAGCGCGATTCTTGCCTTGACGTCCTATGTCGTCATCGCGTTCTGGCAGTTCAATCAGAGTTGCTTCAGTCTCGTCCTCGACCCCGAAGTCCAGTACAAGTGTTACGAGGTGCGCGATTCGCTCGACCTCGCTACCATCGCCGCTGCAGTCGCTGCCAGCACCATCGGTTTCTTGTGGTGGAACACCTCGCCTGCACAGATTTTCATGGGGGACACCGGATCGTTGGGCCTCGGTGGGGCGATTGCGGCGCTAGCCATTCTTACCCGCACCGAACTGCTCATCATCCTCATCGGGTCGCTTTTTGTGATTGTCGCTGGATCGGTCATCATCCAGCGCGTCTACTTCAAGCTCACCAAGGGTAAGCGCATCTTCCTCATGAGCCCATTGCACCACCACTTCGAACTCAAGGGCTGGGCTGAAATTACCGTGGTTGTCCGTTTCTGGCTCATCGCTGCGCTCGGCGTCGCGGTTGGAATCGGAATCTTCTACCTCGAATGGGTGAGCCGCTGATGACTCTTCGTGCGGGCCTCACCAGCTGGCACGCCGATTGGAAAGACCTCAAGGTTTTCGTTGTCGGACTGGGAGTGACGGGTTTCAGTGTTGCTGACACACTCTGGGAACTCGGGGCAAACGTATTTGTTGCGACCCGTGAGGCGGGCGAGACCCACCGGGCGATGCTCGACGCGCTTGGTGTTAAATACGAACTTGTCGACGACGAAGCAGCGATGGTTGCGTCGGCGACCGCGTTTGAGCCAGACCTCATCATCGTGAGTCCTGGTCTCAGCCCGCGCCACAGCCTCGTCACGTGGGCTGGCATCGCCGGAATCCCGATCTGGAGCGATATCGAACTCGCTTGGCGTGTCCGCGACAAGGTGCGCGCGGCCGACTGGATCCTCGTGACGGGGACTAACGGCAAGACGACGACAACGCAACTGACCAATCACATTCTCACGACGGCAGGATTTCGATCTGCGGCGGTTGGCAACATCGGCATTCCCGTCCTGGACGCCGTGCGCGACCCGATGGGGTTCGATTACCTCGTTGTCGAAGTGTCGAGTTTTCAGTTGCACTGGTTGCCCGGAGTGGGCGAAGGCGCCTTGCGCCCTGTCTCGAGCGTGTGCCTCAACGTTGCCGACGACCACCTGGATTGGCACGGGACCGCTGCGGCGTATCGGGCGGCAAAGGGTGCGGTGTACGCCAACACTCGTGTCGCCGTGTTGTACAGCACGGCAGATCCCGTGACCGAGGCGTTGGTCCGTGACGCTAACGTCCAAGAGGGCTGTGAGGCCATCGGTTTCGGCTTCATGACCCCCGACACTGGTGAACTGGGGACGATCGAAGGGCTTCTGGTCGATCGCGCTTTTGTTCCCGATCGACGCAACACCGCCCAAGAAATCGTCACCGTTGACCATCTTGCAGAGCTGGGTTTCGCAACGCCCCACATGATTCTGAACATCCTCGCCGCATCGGGGCTCGCGATGTCGGTTGGGGCAAGCGCCGAGGCGGCCGCCGCTGCACTTGACTCGTTCACGGTGGACCACCACCGCTGTGAGACGGTCGCTGAGTTCGGTGGGATTCGCTGGGTGGACGATTCCAAGGCGACCAACGCACACGCGGCGAATTCGTCACTGCGCTCGTTCCCCTCACTCGTCTGGATTGTTGGCGGTCTCTTCAAGGGAACTGCGATTGACGAACTCGTTCAGGCGCACGCATCCCGCCTTCGAGGCGTCATTGCCATCGGCGTTGACCGCGACGAGCCGAGACGGGTGATGACTGAATGGGCGCCCGACCTGCCGTTTATCGAGATTGACGGCGAGAACGTGATGGCGCAAGCGGTTGCGGCCGCTGCGAAACTCGCCAACGACGGTGACACGGTGCTACTCGCTCCGGCTGCAGCGTCTATGGATCAGTTCGTCGACTACGCCGATCGCGGACGCCAGTTCGCTGAGGCGGTTCGTGCACACCTGGGGTTGGACGATGAATAACGCGCCGAGGACAACCATTCGTATTCCCAACCTTTTCCAGGCGGATTCCCCTCTGGTCACGATGTTGTTCGCTATAACGGCGCTGTTGGTCGGATTCGGACTGCTCATGGTGTTGTCGGCTTCCTCCGTCACAAGTGGCATCAATAACGACGGCAACTTTTTTCACGATGCCTTAACCCAGACTGTCGGTGTGATTCTCGGATCCGTGTCGGCGCTCATCATCTCTCGGTGGCCACTTGATATTTGGCGTCGTTTTCGCAACACGTTTATCGTGATCGGCATCAGCCTTCAGGCCGCCGTGTTGTTGTTTGGAGAGTCCTACGGCGGAAACAAAAACTGGATTCAAATCGGTGGTGTATCGCTACAGCCTTCCGAGTTCATCAAACTCGCGTTGATTGTGTGGCTGGCCGTGTGGATTCATGACAACCCACATCACTTCGATCAGCCTCTGATGTATTGGTGGGACAAGCAGTTCTTCTGGATCATCGCCCCAATCGCATTGGTGCTGGGCGGCGGTGACATCGGAACTGTCCTAATCATCGGACTAATCATTCTGGGGATGCTCGTGATTGCCGGGGCGCCCGCACGACCGCTGTATTTGTTGGGAATTACCGCGATTCTGGCCGTTGTTGTCTATGTCGTCGCCGCACCTAGTTCCCGTGGGTCGCGATTCTCCATCTGGCTGACAGGGTGTACTCCGGAGGACTACGAAGGCGCGTGCTGGCAAACGATTCACGGTTACTGGGCTCTCGGCTCGGGCGGATTGTTCGGAATGGGCGCCGGCAGCTCTCGCTCCAAATGGTCGTGGTTGCCCCACGCCGAATCCGACTACATTTTTGCCATCATCGGCGAAGAATTCGGACTACTTGGCGCCATATTCTTGCTCGTGGTCATCGTGGCACTT
>JBJOQU010000011.1:0-3944 GCA_046049745.1 Actinomycetota bacterium
GTTGATCCCCAACACACAGGACGATTCGCACGGTGCCGGGCAGAGACGGCCCGTGAACTCGGGGAAGTTGTTGGTTGCGTGAAGACGCTCAATTGCGCCTTTCCAGTCGTCACGAAAAACCAGGTCGTTCCATTCGGGAATCAAGTTCCCCAGTGGGCACCCCTGGTGACAGAAAGGAACGCCACAATCCATGCAACGGCCTGCCTGGCGCTCAATCTGACCCGTCTCGCGCTCTTCGTAAACTTCCTTCCAGTCGCGCAAGCGGAGCGCCACTGGCCGACGAGCTGGCGTCTCGCGCGTGGTTGTCGTTAGGAATCCTTTGGGGTCAGCCACCGGTCACCTCCATGATTTGAGCCCACACTTCATCACCATCGGGGTCGATTCCCGCAGACGCGGCTGAGTTGCGGATAATCGTGACTTGCTGGAAATCACGCGGAATAACGGAGGTGATGCGGGTTACGGTGTTTGCCCAGTCGGCGAGCAACCCGGCGGCGTAAACCGAGCCGGTCTCGTCCACGTGAGTCTGGACGATCGCCTTGACGGTCTGTGATTCGTCACCAGACAATGGGGAAAGAATCAATTCGCCCTTCGTCAACGCGGACTGGTTGACGTTCGCGGTGTTGAGGTCGAGAACGTAAGCGTAACCACCGCTCATTCCAGCACCGAAGTTTCGACCGGTTTGTCCGAGGATGACTGCGGTTCCTCCGGTCATGTATTCGAGTGCGTGATCTCCGACGCCCTCGACAACTGCGGTAGCACCAGAGTTGCGAACACAGAAGCGCTCTCCGACGACGCCCGCGATGAACAACTCACCGCTCGTCGCGCCGTACCCCACAACATTTCCAGCGATGATGTTCTCGTTGGACGGGTAAGCGGCGTCAGCGTGCTGGCGCACGGTGATTCGACCTCCCGATAGGCCCTTGCCGACGTAGTCGTTAGCGTCGCCGGTGAGCCGCAGGGTGATGCCGCGAGGAACGAAGGCTCCGAGGGACTGTCCAGCGGCGCCAGAGAGCGAAATGTCGATGGTGTCTGGCTCAAGACCGAACTCGCCGTACGCCTTGGTGAGTTCGTGGCCCAGCATCGTTCCGATTGCACGGTCGGTGTTGCGGATTGTGGTTGAGAGGGTGACGGCCTCGCCCTTGATGAGAGCAGGAGTTGCCCCTCGAATAAGTGCGTGATCGATGTGTCCCTCGAGTTCGTGGTCCTGCGTCGAGACATTGAACCGCGGTGCATCGGCGGAGAATTCTGGACCAGTAAGAATCGGCGACAAATCGAGGCCGTCCGACTTCCAGTGGGAGACCGCCTGGTCGACGTTGAGAATAGAGCGGTGCCCGATTGCCTCAGCGAGGGTGCGGAATCCGAGCGAGGCCAGAATCTCCCGCACCTCTTCGGCGATGTATTCAAAGAACGTTTCAACAAATTCGGGCTTGCCCGTGAAGCGCTCGCGCAACAACGGGTTTTGGGTCGCAACGCCAACGGGGCACGTGTCGAGGTGGCAGACGCGCATGAGGATGCATCCTGACACGACCATCGGAGCGGTTGCGAAACCGTATTCCTCGGCACCGAGAAGTGCCGCGATGACAACGTCACGACCGGTCTTCATCTGCCCGTCAACTTGGAGGACGATACGTCCTCGCATGTCGTTGAGCATCAGTGTCTGTTGTGCTTCGGCCAGGCCCAACTCCCACGGCGTTCCCGCGTGCTTGAGCGAGGACAGTGGGCTCGCACCCGTACCGCCGTCATGCCCTGAGATAAGAATGACGTCGGCCTTTGACTTCGCGACCCCCGCAGCAACCGTTCCGACACCAGACTCGGAGACGAGTTTGACGTGGATTCGCGCAGCGGGGTTCGATCGTTTGAGGTCAAAAATCAACTGCTTGAGGTCTTCAATCGAGTAGATGTCGTGGTGCGGCGGCGGTGAGATAAGTCCGACACCGGGCGTCCCCATGCGGGTCTCCGCGATCCACGGATAAACCTTGTTGCTGGGCAATTGACCGCCCTCGCCGGGTTTCGCACCCTGCGCCATTTTGATCTGGATGTCATCTGCGTGCGTGAGGTACATGCTTGTCACGCCGAAACGACCCGAGGCGACCTGCTTGATGGCGGAACGGCGCTCGGGGTCGAGCAGGCGCTCGACCGACTCGCCGCCCTCGCCCGTGTTCGATCGCGCACCGAGGCGGTTCATGGCGATGGCGAGTGTTTCATGCATCTCGGAAGAGATAGCGCCGTAAGACATCGCGCCAGTTGAGAATCGTTTGATGATGTCCGATGCCGATTCGACGTCGTCAATCGAAATGGGTTCGCGGTCAGAGTTGAACTTGAAGAGACCGCGGAGGGTCATCAGACGTTCGGCCTGCTCGTCAACTGCGCGTGTGTAGTCACGGAAGATGTCGTAGCGCTTGCTTCGTGTTGCGTGCTGGAGTTTGAAAACGGTTTCGGGGTTGAACAGGTGAGGCGGTCCTTCGCGGCGCCACTGGTATTCGCCACCCGTCTCCAGTTCGGCGTGCGGATTCGCTTGAGCCCCATAAGCGCGCAAGTGTCGCATGCGGTTTTCTTGAGCCAGGATGTCGAGCGTGATTCCGCCGAGCAGGCTCGTCGTACCGGCAAAATACTTGTCGACGAGTTCTTGGCTGAGCCCAAGCGCCTCGAACGTCTGTGCACCCGCATATGAGGCAACCGTCGAGATGCCCATTTTTGACATCGTCTTGAGGACGCCCTTGCCCAACGCATAGATCACGTTCGCGACTGCCTTGTCGGGAGTGACGTTCGAGATGCGGCCCTCGCGGACAAGAAGTTCCGCCGTCTCCATCGCGAGATACGGGTTAATCGCTGATGCACCGAAACCGACGAGAGTCGCAACATGGTGAACTTCGCGCACGTCACCGGCTTCGACTACGAGTGACGACTGCATTCGTCGACCGGCGCGAATGAGGTGGTGGTGCACAGCAGACAACATCAGCAGTGACGGAATCGGGGCCAGATCTTGATCCGAATCACGATCACTGAGGACAATGAACGTGATGCCGTCATCCAGCGCGCTGTCGACCTCGGCACACATAGCCTCGAGGCGTCGCTCCATCGCTTGCGCACCGTCATCGATTCGGTAAAGACCTGAAACGACGCGTGTGGCGGGACGACCGTCATTGTCAAGGTGAATGATTTTGGCGAGTTCGTCGTTGTTGATCACAGGGAAATCGAGAGCGACCTGCCGGGCGTGTTCCGGCGTCGCGTCGAGAAGGTTGCGCTCAGGACCCAGACCGACCTGCATCGACGTGACAACCTCTTCACGAATCGAGTCGAGGGGCGGGTTTGTCACCTGTGCAAACTGTTGCGAGAAGTAATCGAAGAGCAGTCGGGCACGGTCTGACAGGACAGCGACGGGTGTATCGGAACCCATCGCCCCGAGCGGTTCAGCCCCCGTTTGTGCCATCGGCGTGATGAGGACACGGACCTCTTCTTCTGTGTACCCGAAGGTGCGCTGACGCCGTTGAATGGATGCTGGCGTGTGCACGATGTGCTCGCGTTCAGGGAGTTCCTGAAGGTGGATTTCGTTTTCGCGAACCCACTCTCCCCACGGCTTCAACGACGCGATGTCGTTCTTGATCTCGTCGTCTTCAATGATGCGCTGGTTCACGGTGTCAACGATGAACATGCGACCCGGCTGCAAGCGACCTTTTCGGACGACCTTCGCCGGGTCGACGTCATAGACGCCGATTTCCGAGGCCATGACGACCAGTCCGTCATCCGTGACGAGAAAACGGCCGGGACGAAGACCGTTGCGGTCCAAGGTCGCACCGGCGATAGACCCGTCCGAGAACGCCAGGGCTGCTGGACCGTCCCAGGGTTCCATCAGCATCGAGTGGTACTGGTAAAACTCGCGACGTTTGGTGTCCATCGCACGGTCGTTTTCCCACGCTTCCGGGATCATCATCATGATGGCGTGT
>JBJOQU010000012.1:0-24135 GCA_046049745.1 Actinomycetota bacterium
GTCAGCGTTGTCGAAAGGGGCGAGGTTGTAGGTGGCGATGGCGGCGGTGACCTCGTCGCGGTCCACCGCGGTGACGCGAACACCCAACCCCGCAAGCGCGAGGGCGTCCCCGCCGATGCCGCAGCCTAAATCCGCGACGTGAGCGACTTTCGCGTCGCGGAATCGCGCTGCGTGCCGAGCCGCAACCGAAAGGCGCGTCGCTTGTTGAAGTCCGTCCTCGGTGAAAAACATTCGGCCAGCGAATTCGCCAAACTTTCCGGCGGCCTTGGTGCGAAGGCGCTGTTGCAACAGCACGACACTTGTCATCTCGGCCGAAAGCCCACGCTTGCGCAGCGCGGAGACATTCTGGACGACGTTCGCCTTGGACTCAATCGGAGGCAGGGTCGCGAGAACCTCGACCGCCTCAGGCGTGAAGAGCAGTTCGACGTCGTCCCTTTTCACTTCTCTATTGTCGCAGTCGACAAGGCTGGCACTCACTTTGCGAGAGTGCTAACTCACGCGATACACTAAGAAACGCACACTGTGTGCGTAACTGTAGCCCTACGAAGGAAGAGGTCAACCGTGTCGGTCGCAATCAAGCCGCTCGAAGATCGCATTGTCATCCAGCAGCTCGCTGCGGAGCAGGTCACGACGTCGGGAATCATCATCCCCGACTCCGCCAAAGAAAAGCCCCAGGAGGGCACCGTTGTTTCCGTCGGCCCCGGCCGCATCGATGACAACGGAAACCGCGTCCCGCTCGATGTCGCAATTGGTGACGTCGTCCTGTACTCGCGTTATGGCGGAACCGAAGTCAAGTACGACGGTGTCGAATACCTCGTGCTCGGCGCTCGCGACATTCTCGCGATCGTTCAGCGCTAACGAACACTCAACGACGAAGGCCTCCGCTCACGCGGGGGCCTTCGTCGTTGGCGAGTAATGTGAAGCGCGTGAGTAAGTCGACGCGGACGAGCGGTGTTGTTGCAGGATTGAGTTCCTATTTCCTGTGGGGCTTTCTTCCGCTGTACTTCCTCCTCACTGGAACCGCGAACGCGTGGGAAATCGTTGCGTGGCGAATCGTGTGGTCGCTCGTCTTCTGCTTCGGCATTCTCGCGGTCACACGGCAATTCGGGTCAACCTTCGCGTTGCTGCGTGACAGACGACTCGTCGTACTCACGGTGCTCGCTGGGGTTCTCATTTATCTGAATTGGCAGTTCTACATCCTGGCCGTGATGACCGGGCATATCGTCGAGGGCTCTCTGGGCTACTTCATCAACCCGCTCGTGACGATCCTGTTGGGGGTGTTGGTGTTGGGCGAGAGGCTTCGCTCGGGGCAGTGGATCGCGCTGGGGTTCGCCGCAACCGCCGTCATCGTCCTCGTCGTCGGATACGGCGAAGTGCCGTGGTTCAGTTTCATCCTCGCCGGTTCATTTGGGCTTTACGGCCTCGTCAAGAACCGCCTCGGCGGGACCATCAACGCGACCGGCAGCCTGACGTTCGAGACCCTGTGGCTGATTCCGGTCGCAGCCGTCATCCTGATCATCAACTGGCCAACAGTTCAGTTCGGGCACGGGGACCCGCTCACGACGGCGCTGCTAATTGGCCTTGGCCCTGTGACGGCGATTCCCCTTCTTCTCTTTGGCTATGCCGCGTCCAAGGTGCCGCTCGCATGGATGGGCTTCATGCAGTACGTCGCGCCAACTCTGCAATTCATCGTCGGCGTCGCCATCATGCACGAGCCGATGCCACTTCCACGGCTTATCGGTTTTGCGCTCGTGTGGATTGGCTTGATCTTTCTGTCGTACGACTCTTTGCGTCACGCTCGGTCAGTTCGCCACAGTTAAGCGCGATCACGCCACAAACGAGTGTTTCAAAGCGTTACACGCTTGTAACCGTATTTTTCCCCGTTTGGCGTCCATTGTCGGTAGCGTGAACTCTAGTGACGGATCAATCCGATCCGTTGCTCATGGAAAAACAAGGAGAATCATGGGCGCATTCACGAAGGCTTCGGCCTCGCGTAAGGCCGCAACTGTTCTCGGCAGCTTCGCTCTGCTCGCTACCTCGGCACTCGTGCTCGGTGGCTGTGCAGCTGGCGGATCTGGCGGACCGGTGGGCGACCTGACCCTCAAGCTCGGTACGGCTCTGCCGCAGACCGGAAACCTCGCATTCCTCGGACCCCCCGAAGAAGCTGGTGTAGCGCTTGCTGTCAAGGATGTCAACGACGCTGCTAAGGGCGTCACCATCGAGGTCACCTGGGGTGACTCGGGTGACACCGACAACAAGGCATACGAGACCGAAGTTCCGCGTCTTCTCGACGCTGGCGTTTCGGCCATCCTCGGTGCTGCATCGTCGGGTACCTCGCTTCAGTTCATCGACCAGGTCACTGGCGCTGGAGTCATCCAGTTCTCGCCGGCGAACACTTCGGCTGAGCTCACCACCTACGACGACAAGGGACTGTACTTCCGTACCGCTCCTTCGGACGTCCTCCAGGGTGAAGTTCTCGGAAACCTGATCGCTGCAGACGGACACCAGACCCTCGGCATGATCGTTCTCAACGACTCGTACGGCACCGGCCTCGCGAAGTTCGTTGGAGACGCATTCACCGCTGCTGGTGGAACCGTTGTCGCACAGCCGACCTACAACACGGGTGACACCAACTTCACCTCGCAGATCGCAGAAGTTACTGCTGCTGACCCCGACGCAATCATCCTCATCACCTTCGAAGAGGTTAAGACGATTGCTCCGGAGCTCATCGGTGGCGGCTACGCTGCAGAGAACGTCTACTTCGTTGACGGAAACCTCGCAAACTACTCGGAAGACTTCGCAGCAGGTCTCCTCGAAGGTGCAAAGGGAACGGTCCCCGGACTCGACCTCAACACCATCAAGGACTTCACGGCCCGCATGAACGACAACTGGGTTGCCGAAGGTAACGACGACCTCGCAGATGTCTTCGCATACGGCCCTGAGGCCTACGACGCCGTCGTCCTCCTCGCGCTTGCTTCGCTCGAAGCTGGCTCGACCGAGGGTGTCGACATCGCCGCGAAGCTCCAGGAGGTTTCGGGTGGCGTTGACGGTGGCACCAAGTGCACCACGTTCGCAGAATGTGCCGACATCATCATTGGTGGCGGACAGGCTGACTACGACGGTGTCTCGGGCCCCATCACCTTCAACGAGGTTGGAGACCCCACCGAAGCATCGATTGGTATCTACCAGTACGGTGCAGACAACGTAGCCGTTCCCTACTACGGGTAACGACTAACCAGTCGCAAGGAGAGGCCTCGGGGAAACCCGGGGCCTCTTCCCTTTTGCCCTCATCCCGTCCCGATCGTGCAGACACGATTCCCGGCAGGGGGCCAGCCGATGGAATGGACGAATCGTCGTGAGAAAAGGACCGCTGGGAGTTGCGGGAACATGAGAAGAGCCCGTCCCCTGAGGGACGGGCTCTTGCCGTAAAGCGGTTTAGGCGCCCAGCGTACCGAGGTACAGCCCGATGACCTTGGGGTCGTTGAGCAGGTCGCGGCCGGTGCCCGTGTAGGCGTCCGTGCCCTGATCGAGAACATATCCACGGTCACAGATCTGGAGGCAACGACGAGCGTTCTGCTCGACCATGATGGTCGTGACGCCAGCCTTGTTGATCTCGGAGACGCGGATGAACGCTTCGTCCTGACGCGCGGGCGACAAACCAGCGCTGGGCTCGTCGAGGAGCAGCACAGCGGGGTCCATCATGAGCGCACGGCTCATAGCGACCATCTGACGCTCACCACCGGAGAGCGAGCCTGCGCGCTGCTTGAGGCGCTTGCCGAGCTCTGCGAAAATGCCCGTCACAAACTCGAGGCGCTCGTCATAACGCTTCGCGTCCTGGTACATGCCCATCTGCAGGTTCTCTTCGATCGTGAGGCTGGGGAACACGTTGTTGTTCTGCGGGACGAAGCCGACGCCGCGTGCAACAAGCTTGTTTGCCTTCAGACCGGTGATGTCCTGCCCGTTGAGCTCGATTGAACCACCACGGACCTGGACGAGACCGAAGATCGCCTTGAGGAAGGTCGACTTTCCGGCACCGTTCGGGCCGATGATTCCGACGAGTTCACCCTTGTTGGCGTAGAGGTTAGTCCCGTTGAGGATGTTGACCCCGGGGAGGTAGCCCGCGACGAGGTCTTTTGCGACGACGACGGGAACTTCGGTGGACTGTGCCATTTACTTCTCCTTGCCCTGCTTGGGGAGCGTGATTCGACCCGTGACAGTGCCGAGGTCAATGTCCTGGTGGCTTCCCAGATACGCGTCGATAACGGCGGGGTTCTTCATGACCTCGTAAGGATCGCCTTCTGCGACAACCTTTCCTTCAGCCATGACGATGACCCAGTCAGCGATGTGACGAACCATGTGCATGTCGTGCTCAACGAAGAGGACGGTCATGCCCTCCTTCTTGAGGTTGAGGATGTGGTCAAGCAGCGACTGCGTCAACGCGGGGTTGACACCAGCCATGGGCTCGTCGAGCATGACGAGTTCCGGCTTGGTCATCAGTGCACGAGCCATTTCGAGGAGCTTGCGCTGACCGCCCGAGAGCGATGCTGCGTAGTCGTCCTTCTTGGCGTCGAGCTTGAAGCGCGTGAGGAGGTCGAGAGCCTGTGCCTCGATCTCGACGTCCTTCTTCTTCCACAGGAAGTGGAAGACGGACGCCCACAACTTCTCGCCGGTCTGCTGGGTCGAACCCAACTTCATATTGTCCATGACTGTGAGAAGGCCGAGTGCCTTCGTGAGCTGGAACGTGCGGATGAGACCCATGCGGGCAACCTTGAACGCGGGCACTCCAGCGAGGGACTTGCCGTTGAACGACCAGGTTCCCTCGTTGGGGGTGTCGAAACCGGTGAGCAGGTTGAAGAACGTCGTCTTTCCTGCACCGTTCGGTCCGATGAGTGCGGTGATCGCGTTGCGCGGAATCTCGACGTGCGCGACATCAACGGCGGTCAAACCACCGAACTGACGACGAACACTGTCGGCGATAAGGATCGGGTCCTTCTTCGCAACACCGGGCTTGATTTCACCAACGTGGAGTCCGGTCGTCTTGACCGGCGTCGAGGGCTTGTCGCTACTTGACAAAGGTCAACTCCTTCTTGTTTCCGAAGATTCCCTGTGGGCGGAACACGACGAGCAGCACGAGCACGACACCGATGAGGATGAAGCGAATCTGTGCAGCCTGAATCGACTCGAAGGGGAGCAAGCCCGCCTTTGACAGCGCCGGGAAGAGAAGACCGAGGAAGGCCTGCAGTACCCAGAAGATGACCGATCCAACGAGCGGGCCGAAGACGGTGGCGGCGCCACCGAGCAACAGCGCGGTCCAGAGGAAGAAGGTCAGCGAGGTCACGTAGACACCCGAGTTGACGTTCGTCGAGAACGCGAGCATCAGTCCACCGAGAGCGCCAAAGACACCACCGATGATGAGTGCCTGCATCTTGTATGCGAAGACGTTCTTTCCGAGCGAGCGCACGGCTTCCTCGTCCTCACGGATGCCCTTGATGACTCGTCCCCACGGGGAGTTGACGAGACGCCAGACAACGTAAACGCTGACGGCGAGGATGATTGCTCCGACGATGCGGAGGTACCAGGTGCGCTCGTCGTCGAGGAACGGCGGGAAACCGTACTCGCCGTCGGGAATCGGGTTCGAGTTGTTGAACCCACCAGCGCCCACGATGGGGTTAGTGATAGTTCCACCAGGACCGTTGAAGCCGGAGAGGCCGTCGGCCGAACCCGTCACGTCGATGAACGCCGAGGTGAGGAGCAGCAAGCGGATGATCTCGGCTGCCGCAATCGTCACGATGGCAAGGTAGTCACCGCGAAGACGCAGGGTCGGGATTCCGAGGATCAGAGCGAAGATAATCGACGCACCGATTCCCACGAATGCCGCGAGGTACCAGGGCAGTCCAAGGGTCAGGATGCCGATTGCGTAACCGTAGGCACCGAGAGCCATGAAGCCCGCCATACCCATGTTGAGCAGTCCGGCGAATCCGAAGTGGATTGCGAGACCGAGACCGGCGAGGGCGTACGCCATCGTGGTCGGGTCGAGAATGAACGACGCTGACGAGGAGAGAATTCCAAGAACATCCATGGGTTATCCCACCCTTTCCTTGCGACCGAGAATTCCTTGCGGACGGAAGAGCAAGATACCGATGAGGACGACGAGCGCCCCGACGTACTTGAGGTCCGAAGGGATGAACAAGCTGGAACCTTCGACGAGGATTCCGACGACGAGCGAGCCGATCAGCGCGCCGTAAGCGGTACCCAGTCCACCGAGTGTGGTGGCCGCGAAGATGAGGAGCAGAATCTGTCCACCCATGTCCCAACGGATTCCGGGGCGGAAGTATGCCCACAGAATTCCGGAGAAACCGGCGAGGAGCGAACCGACGATCCAGACAATTCGGATGACTCCGTCGACGTCGATTCCCGAAGCGGACGCGAGGCTCGGGTTGTCCGAGATTGCACGCGTTGCCTTGCCGACCTTCGTGTAGGTGAGCCACCACGCGAAGATGACGATGAGGAGGATCGAGACCCCCATGCTCACCATGTCAACGATGCTGAGGGAAACCTCACCGAAGAGTTGAATCTTTTCGCCGTCAGCGCCGGGGAGCTGTTCAGTTCCACCGCCGATGAAGAATTGGTAGAGGTAACGAATCGCAAGTGAGAGTCCGATGGACACAATCATCAGCTGCACGAGACCAGTGTTGCGCTTGCGCAGCGGTCGCCACAATCCGGCGTCGAGTGCCCAACCAAGACCGGCAGACAACAGAATCGCAATTCCGATTGCCAACGGCAACGCGGCGTCTCCAAAGAATGCGACGAGGCCGAAGGTCGTGACGGCACCGAAGGTAACCATTTCGGCGTGTGCGAAATTCGAGATGCCGGTCGTTCCGTAGATGAGCGACAGGCCGACGGACGCGAGCGCGAGCATGAGGCCGAAGTTCACACCGGAGATCAAGCGCTGCACAACCTGGTCGACGAACGAGACGGTGTTGCGCTCGCCCTGACCGATGAAGAAGTTCATCGCGACTCGTCCACCGGGTCCGACCGAAGCGGTCTGAACATTGCTTTCGACGAATTCAGTGTCGGGGTTGTCGACGACCGCGATTCCCTCGGGAAGAGTCGACTCATCGAGCGTCACGGTGTAGTCCGCGTTCTTCTCGGGGACACCGACAACGAACTTGCCGTCGTCACCCGAGGGAACCGTGGCCGTGAAGCCGCCGCCGCCCGTGACGGTGATCGTCACGCCTGCAACGGGCTCGCCCTTGTTCTGAACATTTCCACTCACCTTGAACGGCATCTCAGGGTTGACGATGTCGGCGTGAGCCGGCGTCGCAAGCCCGAGAACACCGAAGGCGAGAACGACGGCACCCACTGCGGCGAACAGGCGCCCCATGGTTCGTCGAGTTGTGGCTACGAAATCCACAAGACCTCCTGCGTTGAGCCATGCGCGCGGCTGTGCGCGCATGGGAAGTTGTCGTCGATGACGATACTGACTGATTATTGCGGAGTTGCTGGCTAGATACAAACGTCGGGCGTAACGATTCCGTTGTTGAATCGTGTCGTTCCCGTCGTCGCGGTGCGGTATGCGCGAAAAACAGGAGAAATCGAAACGATACGATTGTGTCAAGTGACACGACGCCGACTTGACGGCCCGGGTGAGAGAGATTGAACATGGCGACTGACGACCCGTTCGGACTGACTGGGCTGACCTACGACGATGTCATGCTTCTCCCTGCACACACCGATGTCATCCCGTCGGAGGCGGACACGACATCGCGTTTGACCCGAAACATTTCGGTCTGGGCGCCGATCGTGTCCAGCGCCATGGACACCGTCACCGAAGCACGCATGGCGATCGGGATGGCCCGTCAGGGTGGGCTCGGAATTCTGCACCGCAACCTGTCTATAGAGGACCAGGCAGCTCAGGTCGACAAGGTGAAGCGGTCGGAGTCGGGAATGGTGTCGAACCCCGTCACCACGACTCCCGACGCAACCGTCGCCGAAGTAGATCTGCTGTGCGGCCAGTTCCGTGTCTCCGGACTTCCCGTTGTCGATGGCGATGGTGTTCTCGTCGGAATCATCACGAACCGCGACATGCGCTTCGTTGAAGGACCCGCGATGGATTCGACGCTCGTCAAGGACGTCATGACTCCGATGCCCCTCATCACGGGTCGCGTTGGCATTGCGCCGGATGACGCAGTCGCACTATTCGCGAAACACAAGATTGAGAAGTTGCCGCTCGTCGACGACGCGGGTCACCTCACCGGACTCATCACTGTCAAAGACTTTGAAAAGAGCGAGAAGTACCCGAACGCGACAAAGGATTCGGCGGGGCGACTTCGAGTCGGTGCGGCCATCGGGTTCTTCGGTGACGCGTGGGAGCGCGCCGAAGCGTTGCGTGATGCCGGCGTTGACATCCTCGTCGTCGACACCGCCAACGGTGACTCGGCCGGTGTTCTTGACATCATCCGTCGCCTCAAGAAAGACCCCACGTTCGCGCACATCGACGTCATCGGCGGAAATGTCGCGACCGCTGAAGGCGCGCAGGCGCTGATCGACGCTGGAGTGGACGCCGTGAAGGTGGGTGTCGGTCCCGGATCGATTTGCACGACCCGTGTCGTGGCTGGTGTTGGTGTCCCGCAAATTACCGCCATCTACGAAGCATCGAAGGCAGCGAAGAAAGCCAACGTCCCGGTCATCGCGGACGGTGGCTTGCAGTATTCGGGTGACATAGCAAAGGCGCTCGTCGCAGGCGCGGAAACCGTCATGCTCGGTTCACTTCTCGCCGGTACCGATGAAAGCCCCGGGGACCTGGTCTTCGAAAACGGCAAGCAGTTCAAGATGTACCGCGGAATGGGTTCGCTCGGCGCACTCCAGACGCGGGGCAAGAAGACGTCCTATTCGCGCGACCGTTATTTCCAGGCCGACGTCCCGAGCGACGAGCAGCTCATCGCGGAGGGCATCGAAGGCCGTGTCGCCTATCGCGGTCCTCTCGGATCAGTTGTGTATCAACTTCTCGGTGGGCTTCGCCAGTCGATGTTCTACACCGGCGCACGCACGATCACCGACCTCAAGAAGAACGGCAAGTTCGTTCGCATCACCCCAGCGGGGCTCAAGGAGTCGCACCCGCACGACATCCAAATGGTCGTCGAGGCTCCCAACTACAAGCGATAGGACGTCACCGTGACGGAAATCGAAATCGGTCGCGCCAAGCGCGCCCGCCGCGCTTATTCATTTGACGACGTTGCCGTCGTTCCCAGTCGACGTACACGTGACACCGACGCGGTCAGTCTCAACTGGACAATCGACGCCAGCAAGTTCGAGATTCCGGTTCTCGCTGCACCCATGGATTCCGTCGTCTCGCCCAAAACGGCAATCACGATCGGCAAGCTGGGTGGCGTCGGCGTGCTCAATCTCGAAGGTCTCTGGACGCGATACGAGAATCCGGAAACGATCCTCGAGTCGATCCGCGAACTTCCCCTCGACACCGCGACGCAAGAGATGCAGAAGATTTACGCGGAACCCATCAAGCCGCACCTCATCGAACAGCGCCTCGCCGAGATTCGCGAGGCCGGGGTGCCTGTCGCGGGTGCGTTGAGCCCTCAGCGAACCGCAGAACTTCACGACATTGTCGTCAAGTCCGGCGTTGACCTTTTCGTGATTCGCGGCAATACCGTCAGCGCAGAGCATGTGTCGCCGACCGGCGAACCGCTCAACCTTAAGGAGTTCATCTACGAACTCGATGTCCCCGTCATCGTCGGCGGCGCGGCAACGTATACGGCGGCTCTTCACCTCATGCGCACAGGAGCAGCCGGAGTCCTCGTTGGCTTCGGCGGTGGTGCCGCATCGACAACGCGCACCGCACTGGGTGTCGAGGTCCCCATGGCCACCGCGGTGGCCGATGTTGCCGGCGCTCGCCGTGATTATCTCGACGAGTCGGGCGGCCGATACGTGCACGTCATTGCCGATGGTGGGCTCGGAACCTCGGGTGACATCGTCAAGGCAGTTGCTGTCGGTGCTGACGCCGTCATGTTGGGGACCGCGCTTGCGCGCGGAACGGACACACCGGGCAGCGGGTGGCACTGGGGTCAAGAGGCGTACCACTCGGAACTTCCTCGGGGAAACCGCGTGTGGGTTGGTCAGATCGGCTCGCTCGAAGAAGTCCTGTTCGGGCCGTCGCGCCACGCGAACGGACAGTCGAACTTGATGGGTGCACTTCGCAAGGCGATGGCGACCACCGGATACTCAGACCTCAAAGAATTCCAGCGCGTCGAGGTCGTCGTCGACCCGACGGCATAGTCCACCATGACGGTGAACACCTGTCTCGAGGCCGCTCGGTGAACGCCGCCTGGTGGCGGATGGCCAGGCAGCCTCGTTGGATTGCCGGGCTCCTCGCGATTCTTGTTCTGGCGGGCGGGTTCGCTTTTCTTGCCCAATGGCAAATCAGTCGAGCGGTCGCCGAAGCATCGGTCGAAAAAGTAGATTCCGAGACTCCAGTCGAGTTGACGACGGTTTTGCAACCGATGACCCCGCAAACGCTGGACGACGGCGGTCGTCGCGTGACCGTCACCGGAACATGGGCCCAACAGTCAGCCGTCATTTTTGACAAGAGCCAGGACGAGGTCACTGGCGAGTGGTTGGTGCGTAATCTTCGCGTCAACGGTTCGTGCCTTCCCGTCGCCGTGGGTTTCGGGACCGACATCGACCCGACGCAATTCATCTTTATTGATGACAGCCCTTCCTCTGTCGTCGGGCGGCTCGTACCGAGCGACGACATTTTGGCGGGCGACATCCAGACCGAGCACCGCACAATTGTTGCCGCCGCCGATCTGATCAACGAGTGGGAGTGCGCGTCGATGTTCGACGGCTACATCGTCCTTGACGAGGCCGTTCAACCTCTCGAGACGATTCACGCACCACCTCCCGTCTCGCAAGCTGTGCTCAACTGGCTCAATATTTTCTATGCCATCGAATGGATCGCGTTCGCCCTGTTCGCGTTGTACTTCTGGTACCGCCTGGTGAAGGACGCAGTCGAACGTGAAGCGGAAATTGCCGCAGAGGCTCGACCGTAGGATTGACTCATGGCGATTGACAGAACACGCGCGCTGAAGGCAGAGAAGAACTTCCGTTTCGCCGCGTACGTCACCGGCGGGATGCTCTTGCTCCTCACTCTCGAAATGATCTTCAAGTACGCGGGCGGCGTCGAAATCGAAGCGTTCGGCGCTGGTGGCGTCCTCGCATTGGTCCCCGTCGACACGGTCGCTGCCACCGCAATCAATCTGTCGACATGGATCCTCATCGTTCACGGGTGGCTGTATGTCGTATACCTGTTCGCATGCTTCCAGTTGTGGTCGGCGATGCGCTGGTCAGCGCTGTGGTTCCCGCTCCTCGCTGCGGGCGGCGTTGTCCCCTTCTTGTCGTTCTACACGGAGAGCCGTGTTCGCCGAATTGTTGAGGAAGCCACTCAGTGACCACCGCTCACCGTCCCGTTCTTGTCGTTGACTTCGGCGCGCAATACGCGCAGCTGATCGCGCGACGAGTTCGTGAGGCTCGCGTGTATTCCGAAATTGTTCCCCACACCATCACGGCGGCCGAGGTTGCAGCGAAGAACCCACTCGCGATCATCCTTTCCGGTGGCCCATCGAGCGTGTACGAGCCCGGCTCGCCGTCACTCGACCCTGGCATTGTCGCTTTCGGCGTTCCCGTGTTCGGAATTTGTTACGGATTCCAGGTCATGGCCCAGCAGTTGGGTGGCGAGGTGTCGAACACCGGTTTGCGCGAATATGGTGCGACGGAAGTGTCCGTAAACAACGGTGTCCTCTTCGACGGCCAGCCTTCTGACCAGACGTGTTGGATGAGTCACGGCGATCGAGTCGAGACCGCTCCTCCCGGATTCGACGTGACGGCGTCGACCTCTGTCACGCCTGTCGCCGCGTTCGAAAACCCTGCGGCGAAGATGTTCGGCGTGCAGTGGCACCCCGAGGTACTGCACTCGGAATACGGCCAGCGCGTTCTTGAAAACTTCCTCTGGAACGGCGCGGGGATTGCGCCAGACTGGACCAGCGGCAATGTCATCGACGAGCAGGTCGCGGCGGTCCGTGAACAGGTCGGAGACGACCTCGTCATTTGCGGCCTGTCAGGTGGAGTCGACTCTGCAGTGGCTGCAGCCCTCGTTCACAAGGCCGTCGGCGATCAACTTATTTGCGTCTTCGTTGACCACGGTTTGCTGCGCTCGGGCGAGCGCGAACAAGTCGAGCGCGATTTCGTTGCGGCGACCGGTGTTCGGCTCGTCACCATCGATGCGGTTGATACGTTCCTCGGCGAGCTCAAGGGAGTCACCGATCCCGAGGAGAAGCGCAAGATTATCGGGCGTGAATTCATCCGCGCGTTTGAGGCAGCCGAAAAGGACCTCGTTGCAGAAGCGGCTAACGCCGGAAAGAAAGTCAAGTTTCTCGTTCAGGGCACGCTCTATCCCGATGTCGTCGAAAGCGGTGGAGGTTCGGGTACCGCCACCATCAAGTCGCACCACAACGTTGGTGGACTTCCCGACGACCTGCAGTTCTCTCTCGTCGAACCACTTCGCACTCTGTTCAAGGATGAGGTTCGCGCGATTGGCCGTGAACTTGGCTTACCCGAGGCGATCGTCGGACGCCAGCCGTTCCCTGGACCCGGCCTGGGTATTCGAATCGTCGGCGAAGTGACGAAGGAACGACTCGACCTTCTCCGTGAAGCCGACGCAATCGTGCGAGCGGAACTCTCGGCCGCCGGTCTTGACCAGTCGATCTGGCAGTGCCCTGTTGTGCTCCTCGCCGACGTTCGCTCGGTTGGGGTGCAAGGCGATGGACGCACGTACGGTCACCCGATTGTGCTTCGACCCGTGTCGTCGGAAGACGCGATGACCGCTGACTGGACGCGAGTCCCCTACGACGTCCTCGCCAAAATTTCGAACCGAATCACCAACGAGGTGAAGGACGTTAACCGTGTTGTGCTCGACGTCACGTCGAAGCCGCCGGGAACTATCGAGTGGGAGTAACAGAAAAGGCGCGGATTGCTCCGCGCCTTTCGTGTGTGTCCGCTTAGTCGTTGCCTCGTGCGATAGCAAGCATGCGGAGGATTTCCAGGTAGAGCCACACAACGGTGACGAGGACACCAAACGCACCCTGCCACGCGTAGACGGCGGGTACGCCGCGGTCGGCGCCGAGCTTGATGGATTCGAAGTCGAGCACCAGCGAGTATGCCGCGAGGAAGACGACCACAACACCGAGGACCACTCCCAGCGGGATACCCATGATGTTCATCGACGACAATCCGAAGGCTGCGCCTCCCGTGACGCCCGTCATCATGAGGACCATGTTGACAACCTGGTAGACGAGGTAGCCGATCATTGCGACGGTCACGATCTTCGTCATGCGCGGGGACGAGCGGAACTTTCCTGACAGGAAGAGGAAAAGCGTCACGCCAATGACTCCGAGCGTTCCGATGACGGCTTGGGTGACGATGCCGTCCCACTGCGCGTTGAAGATGTTGGAGATTGAACCAACGAAGAGCCCCTGAAGAACCGCGTAACCAACAATCAGCGCGGGCGAGGGTGACTTCTTGAATGTGTTGACGAGACCAAGGACGAGTCCACCGATCAGCCCACCCCACAGCGTGATGGGCGAGGCGAAGGTCCAGCCAACGACGGCGGATGCGACGAGAATCGCGAACACGAGGATGGTCTTGACGACCGTGTCCTCGACGGTCATGCGACCGGTCTGTGCGCCGCTTGCAGCGGGAAGACTGTACGAGTCCTCGAGCTGGGTCGCGTCGACGGTCTTGTCGGTCGTTGCGACGCCGTCCTGCCCGTACATGCGCTCGAGCTCTGCTCGGGACACTTGACCGGGTCGGAAGGCGGCGTTTTTCGAGAAGGCGGGGTTTGAATTCATGTCTGCAGTGTAGGAACGAAACCTTAACGCAGGCTATGAATCACAAAGACAACCACCAGAGAAACGCGGATACCGCGACGGCGACCCATGTAACGATGGCGACGGATCCGAGCACGATTGCGGCGATGGCGAGACCGGCTCCGCGCTCTCCCGAGCGGGTGATCTGCTCCCGCGCGAACCAGCCCAACGGAAGTGCCATAGGCGAGACGAGCAGCCCCAGCGCGAACGCGAGCACGGCGGTCACGTTTCGGCGGGGAATGGGCGTCGACTCGGTCACGCCGTCACTCTATCCGCCGGCGCTGATGACGTCGGTGCCGACACCTAAACTTGGGAGGACATGACCGACACTCTTTTCCCCATCGACACCGCTTCCGAACCTCTGCTCGAGGGACTCAACCCTGAACAGCGGGCGGCTGTCGCACATCGCGGTCCGGCACTTCTCATCGTCGCGGGTGCCGGCTCGGGAAAGACCGCCGTTCTCACTCGGCGCATCGCGCTGTTGTTGAAGAATCGCGAGGCGTGGCCGAGCCAGATTCTCGCAATTACCTTTACCAATAAGGCGGCCGCTGAGATGCGCGAGCGCATCGAATCCTTCATTGGGGACGAAGCGCGGGGCATGTGGATTTCGACCTTCCACTCGGCATGCGTTCGCATCCTGCGAAACGAAGCGCCGCGATTTGGATTCCCGACTGCGTTCACCATTTACGATTCGGCCGACCAGAAATCGCTGCTCAAGCGAATCCTCAAGGAATACGAAGCCGAATCGCTGGGGCTGACTCCGGGTGGTGTCTCGTCGAAGATGTCGAAGCTCAAGAACGAACTGATTGATGCGGACGCATACGCCAGTCGCGTCAACCCGAATGACCCCAACGAGGTCATGTTCCTTGACATCTTCCGCCGATACACCGCTGAATTGCGCAAAGCGAACGCGTTCGACTTCGACGACCTCATCGCTCAGACCGTCTACCTGTTTCGTGCTTTCCCCGAGATTCGTGCCTTGTACCAACGCCGCTTCCGTCACATCCTGGTGGACGAGTACCAAGACACCAACAAGGCACAGTACGAACTGATCCACGAACTCACTCGCCCGGTTCTACCCGAACACGTGCCCGCCGAAACCGCACCCGCGCTGTTTAACGTCAATGGGGGGATTGATGCCGCGACGCTGACGGTTGTTGGCGACTCTGATCAATCGATCTACGCGTTCCGTGGCGCCGATATCCGCAACATCCTCGAATTCCGCGAGGACTTTCCCGGCACCGAAACGATCGTGCTCGAGCAGAACTATCGTTCGACTCAAACCATCTTGGACGCGGCGAACGCCGTCATCGGAAACAACTTCGACACGTCGTTGTCCAAGAAGTTGTTCAGTGAACTGGGCACGGGTGAATCGATCACGGGCTACACCGGTGTGACCCAACACGATGAAGCGCAGTTTGTCGCAAACGAGATCAACACCCTGCATGACGGGGGAATGGCGTTTCGTGACATGGCCGTCTTCTACCGGACCAACGCCCAGACGCGTGCACTGGAAGAAGTGCTCATGCGCGAAGGTGTGCCGTATCGATTGATTGGCGGCACCAAGTTCTATGAACGCGCCGAAATCAAAGACGTCATGGCGTACCTGATTGCGGTCGCCAACGAAGACGACAATCTTGCGCATCGCCGTGTGCTCAATACGCCCAAGCGTGGAATTGGCGACGTGACCGAATCCGCGATTCAACGGTTTGCCGACGACAACGGGATCTCATTCCGCGAAGCGATGCGGCAAGTCGACAACTTGGGGCTCGGCGCGAAAGTCACCGGGACCATCCGCGATTTCGTCGCGGTGCTCGACAAGGTCAGCGCCATGGCACCGACGTCCAAAGTCGTGGACGTGCTGCTGGCTTTGCTGGAGGCGACGGGATACCTCATCATCCTCAAGGATTCGCGGGATCCGCAAGACAACGCCCGCGCCGAGAACGTCGAGGAACTTGTCGGTCAAACGCGCGCATTCCAGGCCACAACGCCGGAGGGCACTCTGCTCGACTTCCTCACCGAAGTTGCGCTCGTGTCGGCCGCGGACGACATTGACGATGAGTCGGGCACCGTGAGCCTCATGACCTTGCACACCGCAAAGGGGCTCGAATTCGATGCCGTCTTCATCACGGGTGTCGAAGAGGAAATTCTGCCGCACCGAATCTCGCTCGTTGAAGCGGGCGGGGTTCAAGAAGAGCGACGACTCTTTTATGTGGGTATCACGCGCGCCAAGAAAAAGCTGCACGTCTCACTTGCCACCAGCCGGGCAACCTACGGCGACATCGTGTCGTGCACGCCCAGCCGCTTCCTCAACGAAATTCCCGCAGGACTGATCGACTGGAAGGAATCACAGCGGCGCTCGCTGACTCCGTCGTTCACAACAACCTCGTGGAATCCGCCGGTCAAGCCGAAGACCGAGTGGACCGGCGCTCTAACCCGCGAGGTTCGTGACAACGCCGACCTGGAACTCGTTCCCGGAGACCAGATTCGACACGACGATTTCGGTCAAGGCCGAGTACTCGCGGTCACGGGAGAAGGCGCTAAGCGAATCGCCGAGGTGCAGTTCCAATCGGCGGGCAAAAAGAAACTCCTCATCAAAATCGCCCCGATTTCGAAACTGTAACCGCCGTTTCCGTGTCGGCGGGAACCCGTGGCGCGAGTAGGCTGGAACACGGTCGCGAGGCAATCGGCCCCGACCAACTCTGACTCTCATCGATTGGATTGTGGTGGATCTTTACGAGTACCAAGCCCGTGACATGTTCGAAAAGCACGGTGTTCCCGTGCTCCAAGGCATCGTCGCCGACACCCCCGAAGAGGCACGCGCGGCTGCAGAAAAGATCGGCGGAGTAACCGTCGTCAAAGCCCAGGTCAAGACCGGAGGCCGCGGCAAGGCCGGCGGCGTCAAGGTCGCGAAGACTGCGGACGACGCTTTCGAAGCAGCGCAGGCGATTCTCGGACTCGACATCAAGGGTCACGTCGTCAAGCGCCTCATGGTTGCCCAGGGCGCGCGCATTGCTGAGGAGTATTACTTCTCGGTCCTGCTCGACCGCGCCAACCGCTCGTACCTCTCGCTGTGTTCGTACGAGGGTGGAATGGAAATCGAACAGCTCGCCGTTGAACGCCCCGAGGCGCTTGCCCGTGTCGAGGTCGACCCGATCGAGGGAATCACCCTGGCCAAGGCGAAGGAAATCGCCGTCGCTGCGAAGTTCCCCGCAGAACTCGTCGACAAGGTCGCACCCGTCTTCGTGAAGCTCTACGGTGTTTACACCGCGGAAGACGCGACTCTCGTCGAGGTCAACCCCCTTGTTCTGACCGAAGAGGGTGACATCATCGCTCTCGACGGAAAGGTGTCGCTCGATGCGAACGCCGAGTTCCGTCAGCCCGACCACGCGGCCCTGGAAGACAAAGACGCGGCCGACCCGCTCGAGGCGAAAGCCAAGGAGCACGACCTCAACTACGTCAAGCTCGACGGTGAAGTCGGAATCATCGGAAACGGCGCCGGCCTTGTGATGTCGACTCTCGACGTCGTTGCCTACGCCGGCGAGAAGCACGGTGGCGTCAAGCCCGCCAACTTCCTCGACATCGGCGGTGGAGCATCGGCCGAAGTCATGGCTGCTGGTCTGTCCATCATCCTCGGCGACCCGCAGGTCAAGAGCGTCTTCGTCAACGTCTTCGGTGGAATCACGGCGTGTGACGCTGTCGCGAACGGAATCGTTGCCGCCCTCGAAATCTTGGGTGATGCCGCAACCAAGCCGCTCGTCGTTCGACTCGATGGCAACTCGGTCGAGAAGGGACGCGAAATCCTCGCAGCCCGCAACCACCCGCTCGTCTCACTGGCCACCACGATGGATGACGGCGCCGACCGCGCCGCCGAACTCGCTGCGAAGTAAAGGAACCGGAAACATGTCGATCTTCCTCAACAAGGATTCGCGCGTCATCGTCCAGGGCATCACCGGCGGTGAGGGCTCGAAGCACACCGCTCTCATGCTCAAGTCGGGCACCACAGTCGTCGGAGGCGTCAATGCACGCAAGGCCGGCACCACCGTCGAACACGGTGACGTGACGTTGCCCGTTTTCGGAACCGTCGCAGAAGCGATGGCCGAAAAGGGCGCCAACGTTTCCGTCGTCTTCGTGCCGCCGGCATTCGCCAAGGATGCTGTCATCGAGGCAATTGACGCCGAGATGCCCCTCATCGTTGTCATCACTGAAGGTATCCCCGTTCTGGACTCGGCCGAGTTCTGGGCGTACGCGAAGAAGAAGGGGACGAGCCGAATCATCGGTCCGAACTGCCCCGGAATCATCACTCCCGGTGAAGCGCTTGCGGGAATTACCCCCGCAACCATCACCGGGTCTGGACCGATCGGTCTCGTCTCGAAGTCGGGTACCTTGACGTACCAAATGATGTTCGAACTTCGCGACATCGGATTCTCGACGGCAATCGGCATCGGCGGAGACCCGATCGTCGGTACCACACACATCGACGCCCTTGCCGCGTTCGAGGCTGACCCCGAGACCAAGGCGATCGTCATGATCGGTGAAATCGGTGGTGACGCAGAAGAGCGTGCCGCTGACTTCATCAAGGCGAACGTCACCAAGCCGGTCGTCGGATACGTCGCAGGCTTCACCGCTCCCGAGGGTAAGACCATGGGCCACGCGGGTGCAATCGTTTCCGGTTCGTCGGGCACCGCCCAGGCGAAGAAGGAAGCGCTCGAAGCAGCCGGCGTTCGCGTTGGGAAGACCCCGAGCGAAACCGCGCGTCTCATGCGCGAGGTCATCGCGGCGTTGTAATCGTGCCTCGCGGGCTCGTCACACTCTTCGTCGCCCTAGAGGCGTTGTTTGTGGTCGGCATCGGTGTCGGAATTACGCTCGTGCCGCTTCTCGTGGGCTGGGCTTCTGTCAACCAATTCCAAGCGACGCCTCTGGACGTCTGGCAATTGGCCGTTCAAGCGTGGGCGCTGGGTCACGGTGTGCCCTTGCACGTTGACCTGACTGGCGTTGACACGATTGTTCCCGCCGGAATGGGCGAGTTCGACATCTCGCTCGCGCTCTTGGGCTGCGCATTAGTAACGCTGTTTCTGGCCGTGCGCGCTGGCCGACGCATCGCCGAGACCGAGGATTCACCGATCGTCGGCGCGATGCTCGTCGCTTTCGTCGCCACTCTCGTCGGTGCCGTCTTGTGGTCAGGCCAATCCGCCGTCGTTAACGTCGAGGTGACGGTCGGAACCATCAAGATCCTTATCCCCTTCCTCATCGGGCTTGTCTATGGGTGGAAGCCGTGGCGACTGCTGGGAGATCGAAATCCCCTGCACGATGTGATCCCCACCGATTGGCGAGACGTCATCGCGACGGCAGCCCGCATTACGGCCGCTTCGTTCCTCGCGCTGGTGGTTGTTGCATCGCTCGTTCTCGCGTTCTGCATCGTCACCGGCTTTGCAACCGAAATCGCGCTCTATGAGGCAATTCACGGTGAAGTGCTGGGCGGGTTGGTCGTCACCGTTGGACAACTCATCGCATTGCCGACCGTGCTGATCTGGACGATGGCATGGCTCATCGGACCCGGCTTCTCGCTCGGTTTAGGAACAATCGTCACGCCGTTCTCGGCAACAATCGGTGCGTTCCCCGCAATCCCGTTGCTGGGTGCGATCCCCGCTGATTCCGTTGTGGTCGGGTGGCCCATCCTCATCGTCCCCACCCTGATCGTCGCGCTCGTCGCAGGCCGACTGTCGTGGGGCATCGTCGAGAAGGCAGGTTATTTCGACACCACGGGCGGAACCGACTACATCCGTGCTGGCGTGCTCAGCATCGTCACCGCCGTGTTCTCCGGGATTCTGTTCTTCGTTGTCGGTGCCTTCGCATCGGGTTCAGCCGGACCGGGCCGATTCGTTTTCGTCGGGGTGGACCCCGCCGACGTTGCACTCGCTTGGGGCGGAATCGTTCTGGTGGGGACTCTCGCAGGGTCGGCGGCACGTCTGATTCGCCCATTGCCGGCCGAGGTTGCCCGCTCTGTCGACATGCGCACTCGGTAAACTCAGGCATATGGTTCGGGTCGTTGTTCTCATTTCGGGTAGTGGCTCGAACCTTCGCGCGTTTCTCGATGGGTGTGCTGCCGGGCTCATCCCGGCCGAAGTAGTCGCAGTGGGATCTGACGTCGACGCACCTGGGCTCGACCACGCGCGACACTTCGGAATTCCCACTTTTGTCGAACGCCTCGAATCGGGCGAAGACCGTGACGCGTGGGGCGAGCGCATCGGCGATGCCGTCGCGTCCCACACCCCCGACCTCGTCATCCTGTCTGGCTTCATGCGTCTTCTTCCGGCGGGTTTTGTTCACCGCTTCGCGCCGATGCTGCTCAACACCCATCCCGCTTATTTGCCCGAATTCCCCGGCGCTCACGCGGTGCGCGACGCGTTCGAGGCAGGCGTGCCGTCGACGGGGGCCAGCGTCATTGTCGTTGATGACGGTGTCGATACCGGTCCGATTCTTGCCCAGCAGCGTGTACCCGTCCTAGACGGCGACACCGAGGAAACCTTGCACGACCGCATCAAAGTTATTGAACGAGAACTGCTCGCCGATGTCGTTCGTGACATCGCGGGACGAGAATCCGCAATCGAGGAGAACTAGATGGTTTCCGCACTTCCCGCCCCCGACCGCGAACGTGACCGCATCCAGATTCGTCGCGCTCTCATCTCGGTCAGCGACAAGTCGGGCCTCATCGAACTTGCCTCCGCGTTGTCGACGGCGGGAGTTGCACTGGTCTCGACAGGCTCGACGTGCCAGACCATTCGCGATGCGGGTTTTGCTGTTCAGGAGGTGTCCGAGGTCACTGGCTTTCCCGAGTCTCTCGACGGTCGAGTCAAGACGTTGCATCCCGCAATCCACGGCGGGATTCTGGCCGACCTGCGATACGACTCGCACGTCACCCAATTGTCGGAACTGGGAATCGAGCCATTCGATCTCATTGTCGTGAACTTGTACCCCTTCGCCGCGACGGTCGCCTCCGGCGCTCCGGCCGAGACGGTCATCGAGAACGTCGACATCGGCGGTCCCGCGATGGTGCGAGCGTCGGCAAAGAACCACAACAACGTCGCGATCGTTGTTGATCCTGCTGATTACGGGCAGATCGTGGAATCAATCGCGGTCGGTGGAACAACCCTCGAACATCGACGGGTCCTCGCGGGGAAGGCGTTCGCCCACACCGCGGGCTATGACTCGGCGGTTGCGACCTGGATGCAGAACGAATTCCCACATGACGAGTCAGGCTTCTCGCCCGCCCTTCGCGTCGCTGCGGACAAGCTCGATACCCTGCGCTACGGCGAGAACTCGCACCAAGCCGCGGCGCTTTACGGAACGCCCGGTGCCGTCGGCATCGCCCAGGCGACTCAGCTTCACGGCAAAGAGATGTCGTACAACAACTTTGTCGACGCTGACGCTGCTTTGCGAGCGGCTTTCGATCACGAACGTCCGGCCGTCGCCATCATCAAGCACGCAAACCCCTGCGGAATTGCGGTGGCCGAGGACATCGCCACAGCGCACGCTCGTGCGCACGCGTGTGACCCCGTGTCCGCGTTTGGTGGGGTCATTGCTGCGAACCGCGTGATTACCAAGGCGGCAGCCGAATCAATTGTCGAGATTTTCACCGAGGTCATTGTTGCTCCTGGCTTCGAGCCCGCAGCCCTCGAGGTTTTCACGGCGAAGAAAAACCTCCGCTTGTTGCAGTTGCCCGAGGCCTACGCGCCGGAAGGCCGCGAGATTCGTCAAATTTCCGGCGGGTTCCTCGTCCAGCACGCCGATCGCCATTTTGCTCCGTCGCTCGAGTGGACACTCGTCACGGGTGAGCCTGCTGGCCCCGAGACAATTGCCGATCTTGAATTTGCGTGGCGCGCGTGCCGCGCCGTGAAGTCCAACGCGATTCTGTTGGCCAAGGACGGTGCATCGGTCGGCGTCGGAATGGGCCAGGTCAATCGCGTTGATTCGTGCCACCTCGCCGTCTCGCGCGCGGGAGACCGAGCGAAGGGTTCCGTCGCGGCAAGCGACGCGTTCTTCCCGTTCGCCGACGGACTTCAGGTTCTTCTCGACGCCGGGGTCACCGCCGTCGTGCAACCCGGTGGTTCAGTTCGCGACGAGGAAGTCATCGAGGCTGCAAAGGCCGCTGGTGTCACGATGTACTTCACCGGTGAGCGCCACTTCTTCCACTGAGCCGGTCTTTAGATTTCGCGGCGGTGGGCGGCAATCCAAGCCGCGGACTCGCCTAACGCCAATCGACCCGTTGCGACGCCTTGAATGAAGTCAAATGCATCGTCTTGAGTGGCGAAGAGGAAGAATCCGTTGATCCGAAGAAGATGGTTTAGTGCGATCCACGACGACCTTTTGTTTCCATCCATGAACGGGTGGTTTCGCGCGAGTGACTCGGTTTGTGCCGCACACTTCAATTCAAGTGTTGGGTAGGCGTCCTGACCCATGAGCGTTGTTGCCGGTCTTTCAATGGCCGAGTGCACCAAGCCGAGATCACGAACGTGGAACCCGATGGCCTCAAGCTCGACGACAAAACCTTCGAGACTCAGGTATCGGGTCACGAATCTTCCAGCCGCTTCATCAACTCGGCATCGCGTTCGAGAATCATCTCGACAGTGCGACGCATTTCAAGACGACTCTTTTGGGCCTCGACGAAAATCTCGAGTGCTTGCGTCACGACTTGTTGTTTGGAAATTCCCAGGAGGTCGGCGACATCAGAGAGGTCGTTGTCGAGGACGTCGGGGAGTCGAAGTGTCATTGCCATGACCAAATGGTATCAAAACGATACCACTATTTCTATACCTGAATTTCCCCGATGATTTCGCCGTATTCTGTCTCGCCGACCGGAGTGAAGCCGATGCGAGTGAAGAAGTCACCAGGACCCATGTCGCCGGCTTCCCAGATCACGGTGATGCGCTGGAATCCTCGCGCGCGTGCCTCGTCCAACAGCGCCTGAACCGCGAAACGGCCGACACCCTTACCTTGCCACTCGGCGGCAACATTGATGCGCCACAGGCACGCGCGGAATTCCTCGCGGGGGTGACCCGAATCAAAGTTGCCACGAATGAATCCGACCACGTCGTTTCCGGCGAGAACAACCCTCGCCCACGTCGTACTGGGGTTGGTAAACGCGTCCGCCATCGAATACGAGACGGGGGCGATGAAGTTTTGCTGACCGGGACGAAGGGTCAGGTTGTTGGCGGCGACAATCGTCGACGCGCTGAGTTCTGCGAGGCGGAAATCGGTCATGGCTCCAGCCTACGGCGGAAGTAGAATGGAAGAACGCGTGTAACGAAAGGCTGAACGTGGAGAAAATCAAGGTAGACGGTGTTGTTGTCGAGCTCGATGGCGACGAAATGACCCGCATTATTTGGCAGTTCATCAAGGACCGCCTCATCCACCCGTACCTAGACCTCACGCTCGAGTACTACGACCTCTCGATTCAGAAACGCGACGAGACGGACGACCAGATCACGATCGACGCGGCCAAGGCAATCCAGAAGCACGGCGTCGGCGTCAAGTGCGCGACCATCACACCGGACGAAGCCCGCGTGACAGAATTCAGCCTCAAGAAGATGTGGAAGAGCCCCAACGGCACGATCCGCAACATCCTTGGCGGAGTCATCTTCCGCGAGCCGATCATCATCTCGAACATCCCCCGCCTGGTTCCTGGCTGGAACAAGCCGATCATCGTCGGCCGTCACGCGTTCGGTGACCAGTACCGAGCAACGGACTTCACGTTCGATCGTCCCGGAACTCTCACGATCTCCTTCCAGCCCGAAGACGGCACCGAGGCCCAGTCGTTCGAGGTGTTCCAGGCACCCGGAGCCGGCGTAGCGATGGCGATGTACAACCTCGACGAGTCGATCCGCGATTTCGCTCGCGCCTCGCTCAACTACGGTCTTGCTCGCACCTATCCCGTCTACCTGTCGACGAAGAACACGATTCTCAAGGCGTACGACGGACGATTCAAGGACATTTTCCAAGAGATCTTCGACGCCGAGTTCGCCGACAAGTTCGCGGCCGCCGGCATCACCTACGAACACCGCCTCATCGACGACATGGTCGCGAGTGCGATGAAGTGGGAGGGCGGTTACGTCTGGGCCACCAAGAACTACGACGGTGACGTCCAATCGGACACTGTTGCCCAGGGCTTCGGGTCTCTCGGTCTCATGACCTCGGTCCTGAC
>JBJOQU010000013.1:0-3010 GCA_046049745.1 Actinomycetota bacterium
TTCCCCTTCGACTTCGACATCTTCTTGCGGTCGGGGTCAACGATGAATCCGGAAATTCCCGCGTTAGCCCACGGCGCTTGGCCGTGTTCGAGCTCAGCGCGAAGGACGGTGGAGAACAACCAGGTTCGGATGATGTCCTGTCCCTGCGACCGAAGCGAATACGGGAACACCAGGTTCCACAGTTCGTCGTCCTCGGCCCACTTGCCGGCAATCTGCGGCGTCAGCGACGAGGTCGCCCACGTGTCCATGACGTCAACTTCACCGATGAAGCCGCCGGCAACGCCACGCTGGTCCTCGGTGTATCCCGGTGCCGCCTGCGACGAGGGGTCAACGGGCAACTGGTCTTCACCGGGCACAATCGGCTTGTCGAACACGGGGTTTGCGTCACCGTCGAGCGGGTACCAGACTGGGATCGGAACACCGAAGAAGCGCTGACGCGAAATGAGCCAGTCACCGTTCAGGCCACCAACCCAGTTCTCGTAGCGGACGCGCATGAAGTCGGGGTGGAATGCGATTTCCTTGCCGCGACCGATGAGTCGCTCGCGCAGGTCCTCGTTCTTGGCGCCGTTGGTGATGTACCACTGGCGGGTCGTGACGATTTCGAGGGGCTTGTCACCCTTTTCGAAGAACTTGACGGGGTGCGTGATGGGGCGTGCGTCGCCGATCATCTCGCCCGATTCCTGTAGTAACTCGACAATTCGCGCCTTCGCGCTGAAAACGGTCTTGCCTGCCAGTTCCGCATACAGCGCCTTTTGTTCGACTGTGTCGATTCCCTGGGGCGGCTCGCTCATTACACGGCCATCGAATCCCAAAATCGGGCGGGTCGGCAGGCTCAGTTCGCGCCACCAAATCACGTCGGTGACATCACCGAACGTACAAATCATCGCGATACCGCTTCCCTTGTCGATCTGGGCGAGCGGGTGGGCAAGAACGGGGACTTCGACGCCGAACAGTGGAGTGCGGACGGTCGTTCCAAAGTACGGCTTGTAGCGCTCGTCTTCGGGGTTCGCGACAAGAGCGACACACGCCGGAATCATCTCGGGTCGGGTCGTCTCGATGTCGATCGTGCCGCCGTCGGGCTTGTGGAAGGAGACGCGGTGGTACGCACCGGGCATCTCTTTGTCTTCAAGTTCCGCCTGAGCGACTGCGGTGCGGAACGTGATGTCCCACAGCGTCGGCGCATCCGCCTGGTACGCCTCGCCGCGGGCGAGGTTACGCAGGAAAGCGCGCTGTGCAGTGCGCTGCGAATCATCCGAGATGGTGCGGTACGTCTGAGCCCAGTCAACCGACAGGCCAAGCGTTCGCCACAGTTCCTCGAACTTCTTTTCGTCCTCGACGGTCAACCGTTCGCACAGTTCGACAAAATTGCGGCGGGAAATCGGCACCTGATCGGCCGCTTTGCCGCTGGTCCCCTCGCCACCGTCCTGCGGAGGCGTGAAGTTCGGGTCGTAGGGCAGTGTCGGGTCGCAACGGACCCCGTAATAGTTCTGGACACGGCGTTCGGTCGGCAGTCCGTTGTCGTCCCACCCCATGGGGTAGAAAATCTCCTTGCCATTTGCGCGCTGGTAACGGGCAGCGAGGTCCATGTGCGTGTACGAGAACACGTGACCGATGTGCAACGAACCCGAAGCGGTCGGCGGGGGAGTGTCGATCGCGAACACGTTGCCCTTGCCGGTGTCAAGAGCACGGGCGCGGTCGAACGCGTACGTTCCCTCGTTCTCCCAAACCTCACCCCACTTCGCTTCCAGGCCTTCGAGTGCGGGCTTTTCGGGGATTTCGCGGGTCATGGGTGACTCTCTTCACTATCGGCGGCAGCGGGTATGGCTGCCTCACATTGGGTTGACACAAATCTACAACACAGGCGAAACACCTCCGAGTCAAGATGGATGAGACGTATAATGAGAGACGGTGAAAAACGCCACCCCTTTCCGAAAACCAAAGGATTCAGTAGCCCCATGAAGAAACACATTTTGTCAGGCGTCGCATTAGCCACGGCGGCCACTCTCGGAGCTGCCTTCCCAGCTGCAGCTGCTGACTACACGGGTGTCGGAAGCGTAACCGTCGGACCGGAATCGGGTTATTGGAACTTTGACAACTTCGCTTACGCGTCTTTGCAAGATGCGGGCAACGACACCTGGGAAAACAACAGCGACGGTGATTCAACGTGGGACGACACCAGCGCGTATCTGATCGGTAGCGACCTCAACGAAACCCAAATGGAGTGTGCATCTCCTGCAGATTTGTCCGAAGCGACCGATGGGTCTGGAGACTGGATTTTCACCTGCGACCCGCAGACAGTCACCACAATTGACGGTGAACTTGCGGTCACCACTGAATTGCGTTTCTTTGCGGACGGAAAGACCGTTCGCAGTCGATACATCATTGCGAATGAAAGTAACTCGGCTGTTGCGGGCAACGTATTGCGCATCGAATACAACGCTTACCAAGACGACAGCACGTCGGTCTCATGGACGGCCGATGGAGGCATGGTCGGAGACTGGGCCACGGACTACAGCTCGACTACGGATGTCATGACTGTTGCTACTGATTACATTTGGGTCACCGACGACCGTGAAGCGCTCGATACCCACTCACCCGTCGTCAAGTACGCCGTTGGCGTCGAGGACTCGCTTTCCCCACTTCTTGACACGGCTGACTTCGGGTCGGGCGACATGGGCGACGGCGATGACGACGCAAACCTTTACTATGCATTGCCGACCATGGAGCCTGGCGATGTTATCGAGTACGTGTCGATGGCCAAGGTCTTCTTGTTCAACGATGGGATTGACAACGACATCAACATGAACGGTTGGGAAGAGGGAACCGAATACGCCGTCAACCAGGCTGCTCTCGACACTGACCTTGAATCGGACGAATACGTTTTCACCGGCATCGACAACCCATCGCGCGTTCTCAACTGGGTGACTGAGGGCGGTGCCAGAAACGAAGACAATTCGGGCCTCGCCGCTACTGGTTTTGACTCTGCACCTCTCGGCACAATCGCCCTCTT
>JBJOQU010000014.1:0-6143 GCA_046049745.1 Actinomycetota bacterium
TCGCGGCAGGGCGTGCGCGCATTCGCGCTTGCGCCGACCAACTCGAGCGGCACCCGGGTGATACGGCGAATCGCGCGGGTGGTTCTGGCCGACTTCGGGATCCGAGAAACTGCCCGGTTTCAGGTGTCCTGCGAGCCGCGTGATTGCCGAGCCCAAGGGTCGCTCATCAGATTGGCGACGACGGTAACGGTGCCTCTTGCCATGGTCCCCGCCCTGCCCGGTCTCAACCTGAGCCCCCGCGTCCCCGTCAGCGCCAGCGCCACTCACCGTGCCCCTCTGCCGGTGGTGCCATGAAGGACCGGGGCTCAATCCTTCCGTTGATCGCCGGTTTGATGGTGCTCTGCGGTGTGTTCGTGGTCGGAGTCATTGACTCGACAGACTTTGCCATTACGCGAACAAGGCTGCAATCTGTAGCCGACGGGGCGGCGCTCGCCGCCGCCGGAACGGTCATGCCCGCAGACGCGGCCCTATCGAACGGGCAACTTCGTGTAGTGCTATCGAGCACGAACGTCTCGCGCGTTGCCCGCCAATTTGTCCGTGATTCGGCGGTGAACGGTATCCGTGTGCGGGCGGCAACGTCACCCGACCGGCGCACCGCAATCGTGACCCTGACCCAGACGTGGAGAGCACCCCTCGACAGCGACTTCGTCCCGATCCGAGTCCGACTGACGGCGACGGCAAGAGCCCGAACCATCTTCGATTGATTGCGTTCGGTAGTCTGGGGCTCTCATGATTTCTCTCGACGTGCCGGACCGTATCGCTGCAATTCGCAGTTCCTTTGCCGACATTGTCAGTGTCGTCGATATCCCCACGCTCGATGCAAAAATCGCTGACTTGTCGGACAAGGCAGGGGCAACCGATCTGTGGGATGACCCGGCGGCGGCCCAGAAAGTCACGAGTGCTCTTTCTCACGCGCAAACGCAGCGCGGAAGAATTCGCGACGTTCAGCAACGGCTCGATGATCTTGATGTGTTGCTGGACATGGCCAAAGAAGCCGACGATGACGATTCGGCGCGTGAAGTGCTTGTCGAACTGGGCGAACTCGAGACGCTCATCGGCGAAATGGAAGTCCAGACACTGTTGGACGGTGAATACGACGCACTGCCGGCCATCATCACGATTCGTGCCGGAGCGGGTGGCGTCGACGCCGCGGATTTCGCTGAAATGTTGCTGCGCATGTATGTCCGTTGGGCCGAGCAACACAAACACCCTGTCCAGGTTCTTGATGTGTCCTACGCCGAAGAAGCGGGTATCAAGTCAGCCATCATCGAGGTCGACGCGCCTTTCGCGTTCGGGGTCTTATCGGTCGAGGCCGGGACACATCGCTTGGTTCGCATGAGCCCGTTCAACTCAGCCGGCAAGCGCCAGACCTCGTTTGCGGCAGTCGAAGTTGTCCCACTTCTTGCCGAGGCGGCTGCGATCGAGATTCCCGACGGCGACATTCGAGTCGACGTCTTCCGCTCGTCCGGTCCGGGTGGCCAGTCGGTCAACACGACCGACTCGGCTGTGCGCATCACCCACTTGCCGACCGGAATTGTCGTGTCGTGTCAGAACGAAAAAAGCCAAATCCAGAATCGCGCAGCGGCGCTTCGCGTCCTCACGAGCCGGTTGCTTCTGTTGCAGCGCGAAGAGGAAGCAAAAAAGAAGAAGGAACTCGCGGGTGTCATCACGGCGTCGTGGGGTGACCAGATGCGCTCGTACGTCCTCGCCCCGTATCAAATGGTCAAGGATCTTCGCACCGAGCACGAAGTCAACAACCCGAGCGCCGTGTTCGACGGTGATCTGGACGGTTTCATCGCCGCGGGTATCCGCTGGCGCAAGCACGCTCACTAAGACGTCGGGTGTCGTTCCCGCGCCCGCGGAAACCTCGCGTTTAGGCTACAAACACGATGATTCGCTTTGACGGTGTTTCCAAGGTGTATCGGTCGGGCAACCGTCCCGCCCTCCACGACGCGACCCTTGAAGTCAAGCCGGGCGAGTTTGTCTTCCTCGTCGGGGCGTCCGGTTCCGGAAAATCGTCGTTCCTTCGACTGATTCTGCGCGAAGAACGCGCAACCTCCGGCCAAATTCACGTCCTCGGCCAAGACCTCAGCCGCCTGTCCAACCGCAAGGTTCCGCACTATCGCCGCAGCCTCGGTGTCGTATTCCAAGACTTCCGTCTGCTTCCGACCAAGACCGTTTTCGACAACGTCGCGTTCGCTCTTCGCGTCCTCGGGAAATCCGAAGCGTTCATTCACGACGCCGTTCCTGAAGTTCTGGGCCTTGTCGGGCTGGGGAACAAGGAAAACCGCCTTCCGCATGAGCTCTCGGGTGGTGAACAACAACGTGTCGCCATCGCGCGAGCTGTCGTCAACAAGCCCGCCGTGTTGTTGGCGGACGAGCCGACCGGAAACCTCGACCCAACGACGTCCAACGGAATCATGGACGTCTTGCGCAACATCAACGCAGCCGGAACAACGGTTCTCATGGCGACCCACGACACGGCAATCGTGAATCTCATGCAAAAGCGCGTAATCGAATTGCGCGAAGGACGCATCATCCGCGACGAGGCGTCGGGCAGTTACCAGACCAAAGCGCATTCGATCATTGCCGAGGACTTCGAGCCGACGCGAGCTGATTCGCAGCCAATCATTCTCGAACCGCTCGACTTTGACCCAATCCCCGACTTTGACCCGATGTCGCCGTCGAGCGAAGCCGTTGACCTGTCGTACCTTGACCGACTCAAGGACGAGGACCCACTATGAGTCTGAACTTTGTTCTGATCGAGGCGTGGAACGGTCTTCGCCGTAACGTCTCGATGGTGGTGTCCGTCATCCTGGTGACGTTGGTTTCGTTGACTTTTGTCGGGTCTGCGGTTTTGTTGCAGTTGCAGGTGCAGTCGATGAAGTCGTTCTGGTACGACAAGGCACAGGTCGCCGTCTATCTGTGCACCGAATACTCGACCCTTGGGCAATGTGACCAGGCCGAATCCAGCCCAGAACAGATTGCCGCCGTCGAAGCGCAGTTGAAGTCCGACACCTTGACGCCGTATATCGACAAGTTCTACTTCGAGAACCACGACGAAGCGTACGCAAATTTCACCGAGCAGTTCAAGGGAAGTGGCGTCGTTGACCTGGTTACTCCGGACTTGTTGCCCCAGACGTTCTGGGTGAACCTCAAAGACCCAACCCAGTCGGCGATTATCTTCGAGGCGGTTGGGGGAATGTCGGGTGTCGAATCCGTCGTCGACCAGCGGTCGTACCTCGACGGAATTTTCTCGATGCTCAACGCGGCAAGCTTGACCGCCGTCGGCGTCGCCGCTTTGATGCTCGTTGCCGCCGCTTTACTGATTGCGACCACCATTCGATTGTCAGCGTTTTCCAGGCGACGTGAACTCGCGATCATGCGCTTGGTCGGTGCATCGAACTGGTTTATCCAAACACCGTTCATCCTCGAAGGTGTCGTCGCGGCAACGGTTGGATCACTGCTCGCCTGTGGTGCGATTGCCGGAATTATTGTGTTCTTTGTCGACGGTTATCTACAAGCAGCTCTGCCGACCACCGCATTCATCCAGCTCGCCGATTCGTGGGTCGTCTTCCCGATTCTTCTCGGGCTCGGCGCGCTGCTCGCCGCATCCAGTGCCTATGTGGCGATTTCGCGCTACCTTCGCGTCTAGTCGCATCCGTACTGTGAACCGCACGGTAATTTGGTAGGCATGTCCACCGCAACCATCGCCGTTGTCGACGGCGAAGGTATCGGGCCATCGATCATCGCCGCCGCGCTCGACGTCTTGTCCGCGGCGACCGACCGGACGGGGACGGCATTAGAAATTCGGCGTCTCGCAGACCTCACCGAACGAGACGAATACGGGCTTGTTCTCGGTGAAGCAGCATTCGCCTCGTACACCCACGTATTCGACGCCGGAATCCCTGTTCTGCACGGGCCAGCGGGAGGTCGATTCGTATACGAACTTCGCGACAAGTTTGGGCTCGCGGTGAAGCACACGCCCATCGTGCCGTGGGGCGAGCTGGACAACGCCAGCATCGTTGATTCGCGGCGCACTGCAAGTGCCGACATCCTCATCGTGCGCGATAACGCCGGCGGTTTGTATCAGGGCGACTTCGCTCGGGACGACACTTCCGCGACTCACACGGCGACGTATACGGTCTCACAGGTGGAAGCCGTCCTTGCTTCGGCGATCGTCGCGGCGACTCGTCGATCCGGTCGCGTGACGGTCGTGACCAAGCCAGGGGGAGTCCCGTCGATCAGTCGCCTGTGGCGTGAAACCGCCGAGCGGCTCGTGCCGTCATCAATCGCGCTCGATTTTCTTGAGATCGACAACGCGTGTTTCCAGGTGCTGGCTGATCCCGCGCGCTTCGACGTCATCGCGACTCCAAACATGTTCGGTGATGTCCTCGGTGACACCGCCACCGTTTTGCTTGGTTCGCGCGGCATGGCGTACTCCGCGAACTTCGGGGTACATGGCCAAGCGGTTTATCAAACCGCGCACGGTGCAGCACACGATTTGGCAGGAAGGGATCTTGCCAATCCGGTCGCTCAATTTCTTTCGCTGGCCTGGCTGTTGCGTGAAAGCCTTGGGTTGATGACCGAAGCGGACATCATCGTTGCGGCGATACGCCGTGAACTCGGTCGAAATGTGCGGACCCCGGACATTGCTGATGATGATTCGATGGTCGTCGGAACGCGTCGCTTCACCGAGCGCGTGTGTGAAGAAATCAGCGGCTCCCGTGGCGCGTAAGGAATTGGCACACGCGGCACTGGTCATCGTTGACGCGCAGTTCGACTATCTCGAGGCGCCGGAGTGCGCGCCCTTCGTTGAGCGGTTCATCGACTGCACTGCAGGGGTGTTGACCGCATTTCGAGACGCCGCATTGCCCGTTGTGCACGTTCGCACGTTAGTCAATGCGGATGCCTCGGATGCGATGCCGCATCGATCCAGCGCACCTCGCTGCGTTGTCGGCACGCGTGGCGCAGAAGTGCCCAACGAATTGCGCGAACACGAGTGGGAGCCGGTCCTCGCCAAGTCTCACTTCAGCGCATTCGATAATCCTGAATTTGAAGGGTTGCTCCACCACCGAGGGGTCGAAACGTTGGTTATTGCTGGCGCGTACACACACGCTTGTGTTCGCGAAACAGCTGTGGCCGCTTACCAGCGGGGATTTCGCGTTGTCATTGTTGACGGCGCCGTGATTTCCACCGACGAATCCCATGCTGCGGCAGCGATGACGTGGATGAATGGGCGCGTCGCAGAGGTCCGTAATTCTGCGGCGGTGATCGCGGGCATCGCACGAGGAGGCCGTGAGTGGGATGATCTCGGAGAACGGATCGCCGCTGCCCGCGACGGCGCAACTGGTGCAGAACTCTCGCTTGTCGAGCGTTCGAAGATTCTGAGCCGTTGGGCTGACCGAATCGACGCGGCGTCGAAGCGTTTCGCGAAAGATATTTCGCGAGCGGTCAACAAACCGCTTGTGTTGGCGGAAGACGAGGTCAAGCGCGCGATCAGCCACATCCGTACGGCCGCAGATTTGCCGAATCGAGGTTTCGAGTCCGAATTCGAGGTTGCGCCCGGAGTAACCGTGCGAAACGAACCCGTCGGTGTTGTTGCGCTTCTCATGCCGTGGAACAATCCGCTCGCGATTCCGGCAGGCAAAATTGCAGCAGCCTTCCTTGGTGGCAATGGGATTGTCTTCAAGCCGTCGCCGCTGGACGGTGGAATCGGCGCGCTACTAGTTGCAGAGGCGCGAGCTGCCGGCGTCGTTGGACTTGAGATCGCAGAAAACACACATCGTGTCGGTACGCAGTTGGCGTGGCGGGATGATGTGGACGCTCTTGCCATCACGGGCTCAATCGAGGCAGGGTCGGATGTTGCCCGAGCCTGTGCGGCAACAGGGAAGGTCTTGCAAGCCGAGCTGGGCGGAAACAACGCCGCAATTGTGACGCCTGACGCGGATCTTGAGGCTGTCATTCCGGACCTTGTGCGAAATGCATTCGTTTACAGTGGACAGCGATGCACCGCGATCCGCCGTTGGATTGTGGACGAATCAATCGCTCCAGAGTTCATGCGCCGGGCTGTCGCCGAAGCCGAACAATTTGTTGCTAACCCGTTGATGGGCGAGTTGATTTCGGACGAAGCAGCATCGCGG
>JBJOQU010000015.1:0-2820 GCA_046049745.1 Actinomycetota bacterium
GCAGAACCAAGGGCAAGAAGATGGAATCGACGAACGAGAGGTGATTACTCGCGAGAATCGCAGCGCCAGAGGCTGGAATGTTCTCGATGCCCCGAACCCACGGGCGGAAAACGCGCAACAAGAGCGGCCCCAGGATGAGGTTTTTCACGAGCCAATAGAACACGTCGAAAGCATAGTCTCCTGAAAAACGATTGCGGCAAGCCCTCGCCGAAATGGCACCTGAACAGTAGAGTTGTCCCAATTACCCACACGCCGAAGGAAGACAAATGCTGGAAACGTCGAACCCACTCATCGTTCCTCATGACCCGTCGAGGACCATTTCTGATTTCCTCGAAGAGCGCTTCCACAGCGATCCCGACCACGTGATTTTTGGGCTTCCCACCAGCGATGGGGGATGGAAGCCCGTCACCACAGCTGAATTCCGCCACCAAGTCGTCGCCCTCGCAAAGGGTTTCATCGATGCGGGAATCCGCCCCGGGGACAAGGTCGGATTCATCTGCGCGACCAAATACGAATGGACGCTCATCGACTTCGCGATGTTCTACGCGGGCGGAATCCTCGTCCCCATCTACGAAACTTCCTCCCCCAGCCAGATCGCCTACATCCTGTCGGATGCAGGCGCCGTCGGACTCATTGTTGACACAGCCGAGCAGTTCACACGATTCGATGAGCTTCGCGCGGAGACCCCCGGTGTCGGATTCGTCTGGCAGTTGCACCTCGGTGACCTAGACAAGCTGGTCGCCCAGGGCGCTGGTGTTAGCGATGAGGACGTCGAGAAGCGTCGCAATGTGGCGAAGGCCGAAGATATTGCGACCTTGATCTACACCTCCGGAACAACGGGCAACCCCAAGGGCTGTGTCCTGACTCACGCCAACTTCGTTGACACCATCGCGAGTTCGACAATATGGATGAAGGAAGTCGTCCTCACGCCCGGCGCATCGACACTGCTCTTCATCACGACGGCGCACATCTTTGCACGTGTCGTCTCGATCCTCTGCGTCCACGCAGGTGTTCGTGTCGGTCACCAGCCCGACACGAAGTTCCTCCTCCCCGCCCTCGCGTCGTTCAAGCCAACCTTCCTTCTCGCGGTCCCCCGCGTGTTCGAGAAGGTCTACAACTCGGCTGAACAGAAGGCCGAAGCAGGCGGCAAAGGCAAGATTTTCCGTCTCGCCGCTCACACCGCGATTGCGTACTCTAAGGCTCTGGACGCGGGAAAGGTCCCGTTGGGGCTTCGCGTGCAGTTCGCCGCGCTCGACAAGCTCGTCTTGTCCAAGCTTCGCGCCGCGATGGGAGGAAATGTCGTCTACGCCATCAGCGGTTCAGCGCCTCTCGGACTTCGCCTCGGTCACTTCTACCGCGCACTGGGTATCCGCGTGCTTGAGGGCTACGGCTTGACCGAGACCACCGCCCCCATCTCCATCAACGTCCCCCAGAAGTTCAAGATCGGAACTGTCGGACCGGTGGTTCCCGGCGTCAGTGCCAAAGTCGCGGACGACGGCGAAATTCTCGCCAAGGGCGTCAATGTCTTTTCGGGTTACTGGCACAACGACAAAGCGACTTCGGAAGCGTTCGTTGATGGCTGGTACCGCACCGGCGACATCGGAACCATCGACGAGGACGGCTACCTCACGATCACGGGCCGCAAGAAGGAAATCCTTGTTACCGCCGGTGGCAAGAACGTTGCTCCGGCGGTTCTCGAGGACCCGATTCGCGCGAACCCGCTCGTCGGTCAGGCCGTCGTGGTTGGCGACAACCGCCCGTACGTCGCCGCTCTCATCTCGCTCGATTCGGAAATGTTGCCAACGTGGCTGGCTAACAACAAGCTCGACGCGACGATGACGCTTGAACAGGCCGGCGCTCACCCCGCCGTTCTTGCCGAGATTCAGACAGCAATCGACCGCGCTAACAAGAAGGTGTCGCGCGCCGAGTCGATTCGTAAGTTCATCGTCCTCCCCCTTGAATTCACCGAAGCGAGCGGACACTTAACTCCGAAGATGAGCATCAAGCGCCATGTCATTGTCCGGGACTTTGCGGCCGAGATTGACGGAATCTACGACAGCAACCCGGACACCAAGGGCTTGCGTCTCGACGCTTAGGACTGGAACCAGGCGGAATCGCGGATGTCGCGCATCGCCTGTCGCTTGAGTTCGGGCTCGAGTCCTTCGACGTAGACCCGTCCGTCAAGGTGGTCGGTTTCGTGCTGCAAGGCTTGGCCCATCAGACCGTCTCCCGACAACTCGATTTCCGCGCCGCCTAAATCCGTTCCGGTAACGCGCGCCCACGGGTAACGCATTCGTGGGTAACCCAACCCGGGTACAGACAAACATGCTTCTTCGACGAGTGTCGGCTCTCCCCTGACCTCGATAAGAACGGGATTCAGGATGTACCCGATTCGCCCGTCGATGTTGTAGCTGAAGGCGCGGCGACCGACCCCGATTTGGTTCGCCGCTACGCCTGCTCGGCCAGGAAGAGCGACGGTGTCGAGCAGGTCGCGAACCAGTGCGTGCACGGAATCATCGACGGCACCAATGACATCTGTTGCGCTCCGCAACACCGGATCGCCAAACAACCGAATTTCGCGAACGGCCATTACTTGGTGGTCGGGAGTCCCTCGACGACGAGTGCGGCCAGAAGGCTCGCGGACTCGCGCGTGAGTTTGGACAACTTGTCCCACGTAATGACCGAACCGGCCGCGATGTGCGAGTCGTATGGGATACGAACAACGTCGCGAACGCGGGACTTGAAGTGGTTCTCGATTTCGTCGAGTTTGACGAGGACAGTTCCCTGGGTTGCGGTGTTCAACGCGACGACCGATTTTGC
>JBJOQU010000016.1:0-4113 GCA_046049745.1 Actinomycetota bacterium
ACCACCGCGCTATTGTCCCTGCTGTCTGTTAGCCCCGCGTTGGCGACCACCGTTCTCGACACAACGGTCACCCTGGATTGCGATGACTTCTCGGGCGAATACGTCCGCACACAGGTTTACCTGGGCACCGACATCACGCTCTCACTTGTCGACTGCGAGGGCCTCGAACTGGCCGAAATGCTGGACACGGGCAACGTCAGCATCGATTCGGGTGTTCTGGACGATGTGCTCGCGTTCACGATTGACGAATCACCTGAAGCAATCACTTACGCCGGAGCCGGACAAGTGCTGCTCTTTGAACTGGACACGACGGCTTCTGTCGCCGGCTTCGAGGTCAAAGAACCGACCGAAATGAGCAACCCCAGCGGTGTTCTGCTTGGTGCGACCGACGCCGTGATTGGCGCGACCCCGGACGTCTTCGCCGCCGAAGACGGAGAGATCAGCGCGTCGGATGGAACCACGTGTGAAATCGAATTGGGCGAGCACGTGTACACGTCACAGCGCCTCGAAGTGACCGAAGCGGGCGAATACAACATTCGCGTTACGGGATCGGACCCGATGGACTACGACTTCCAGTTCGACGTCGAGATGCACCCCAACGACGACGCCTTGATCACCGTTTACGAGGGTGAATTCGACCCAACTGACCCCACGGCCAACGCCGTCAGTTGTAACGATGACATGAGCGGCAACGACCTTGTTACTGATGGGCCGTACCTGGACCAGTTCATGATCACTGCAGACGGTGACCTCATCAACACGCAGACCCCGCTTGTCACCACCGACCTTGAGCCCGGCAACTACACCGTGGTCACCACGTATTACAACCCCGTTTCGGCTGCGGATTGGGCTGCTGGATCGGCTGACTTTGAGAATGTCTCATACGACTGGACTCCTGGTGAGGCGACGCTGTCGATGGACGTGTGGGGACCCGACGGTGGAGCCGACTTCGTCGACGAGTTCGCCCTCGCATCAACCGGTGTCGACCCGTCGTTCGGCCTTTGGTCCGGACTTGCACTGGCCGGAACCGGTGTGGCGATCACCGTCGCACGCCGCCGCTCACAGCGCGCCTAGTTTCAGTAGACTTTCTCTCTTAGTTAGCCCCCTCGAAAAGGATCCCCGTGATTGACATTCGTCGCCCTCTGCGTATCGGAATTGCTGTTCTTGTGACCGCGCTCTCGCCTTTGGCTGCTATCGCACCCGCGTCAGCAACCACCAATTTTGCGGCTGTCACGTTTGATTGTGCACGACAGCCCGGATACGATTTTCACTTCCCGGTATACGAGGATGAAATTTCCGTGACGCTTGTCAATTGCGCCGACATGGTACTTTACGATCTCGACAACACCGTCAATGCTTCGGTTTATGGAACGCCAATAGTTAGCTCGGGGAGTTCAGTAATTCAAGCCAACACTGCGACCTCGTTGACAGTCACAGGGCCTGTGGAACTGCGAGTTTCGGACATATCCCAATTCGACCATGGTTGGTTGCATTTCGACGCAGTACCGGTTCTCGACGACCCCTCGGACGCGCTTCTCGATGTTGACACCCTCACTGTTCCCGTTGTCGCAGATGAACTTACGATCGGCGATGAAGCCGATTGGGGAATCAACACTGAATCACTCGGTGCCGACTGTGAAGTGATGGCAGGCCCGCACGTCTATTCGACGATGGAATTGACAATCAGCGAATCTGGCTATTTCACTCTTCGCACTATCGATCAATCCCCGCACGGCGAAATGATGCACCCCAACAACGCTTATGCGCCCTTTGATGACTCGGTCATGATCGTCTACAGCCAGTTCGACGCGAGCGATGTCTACTCGAACATCGTCGCGTGTGGTGACGAAATCGACGGTTACACCAGTTCCTACGATGACTTTTGGTTCACCGATAGCGCGGAACACCAAAGGTCGTCATCATGGCCCACTCTCGGAGGCGAATTTGAACCCGGCACGTACACGGTTGTGTATACCGGTTATTCCGAGATGACTGCCGCGGACTGGGAAAATGGCGACGACGGTTACGGTATTTTTGAACCATCTGAGGCGACGTCCACGTTTGAGCTCTGGGGCCCAGAAAACGGCGGTTTTTCAGGCGAAGATTCATCTGAAGAGGGCAATCAGTCTGACGGAGGTAGCTTGGCATCAACCGGTGTCGACCCGTCGTTCGGGCTTTGGGCTGGTCTTGGATTGGCCGGAACGGGCGTGGCGATCACCGTCGCACGCCGCCGCTCACAGTGCGTCCAGTAACTGACTGCAGCGGGGCTGCGAGCTACTTCGGTAGTTCGTAGCCCCGCTTCACGTTTTCGGCTAGAATCATGGGTGACTCCAACCCCATTCGAGAGGACGACCAATGCGTCGAACCATCAAGTCCGCCATCGCACTTCTCGCGGTTTCGGCCCTTCCACTAATCGCTGTTGCGCCGGCTTCGGCGGCTTCGCCTGATTATTCGAACGTCACGTGGGACTGTGACGATTACACCGGTGACTACGACACCTACGACATTCCCCTCGACAGCGGCGGTGGAACAATCACGCTGCTGAACTGCGAGACGAACAACCTGTGGGACTGGGATGACACCGGTAACGCATCGACTAACGACGGAACACTTGACGACCTGGGGCTCCTGGAAGTAAACGAAGCGACCGAAGTGATCACGATCACCGGTGAATCATCCATCGAAATCTGGGACAACGACTCGGAAGCGAACGGCTCCGACATCGGTTTTGATTTCATTGCGCCCTATGACATGCCCGACCCGAGCGGGACGCAGTTGTTCGATACGAGTCAGACGATTGCCGCAACCAATCCGGCTGAAACAACCTATGGAACAGCCGCCGAAATTGCGGCTGGCGAAGAAATCGGAATCGGTGGGGACACCGAAGAATGTGGGATCCTGCCCGGCCGCCATGTCTATGCCACTCAGGAAATCACGGTGACCAAGTCCGGTGAATACACTTTCCGTGTCACAGGAGTCGACCCCGCTTCTGATTACCTGAGCACTTTTATGACCGACGCGAACCCTCTTGACGACCCAATGGTGGCCCTTTACAGCTCCTTCAACCCCGCAAACCCCAACTCGGGCAACGTCGGTTGTAATGACGACCTGAACGATCTGACCCTAGGCGGATACGACTACGGAGACAACGACTTCAACACGACGCAGCAAGGAAACCTCGTCGAAGGACACTTCTCGTACTTCGCCGAGAACTTGACGCCTGGCGAGTACACCCTCGTTTTCACCACGTGGGAAGTCATCACCGTGAGTGAATGGGAATCTGGAGTCGCCAGCACGGACAACTCCGATTACGAATGGACGCCAGGTGTCGGGACCGTATTCTTTGACATTTGGGGTCCGACTGGTGGGCTGACGCTGGGCCACAACCTTGCGGCAACGGGTGTCGACCCGTCGTTCGGGCTTTGGGCTGGTCTTGGATTGGCGGCAACGGGCGTGGCGATCACCGTCGCACGCCGCCGTTCACAGCGCGTCCAGTAACTGACTGCAGCGGGGCTGCGAGCTACTTCGGTAGTTCGTAGCCCCGCTTCACGTTAACCAGAAGTCCGTCGGTCAAGAGACCCTCGAGTGCAAAGTCTCGGCGCGGTTGGTCTGGCACTGCTGACGCGATCTGGGCGGCGGTGATGTGGTGGTCGGCTCTGGCAAGCGCGAGGATGGCGCCACGGGCCTGACGGACCGAGCCCTCGTACTTCTTTTGGGGCACGCGAGTGCGGCCTGCATTTGCCGGGAATCCGGCCAGCGCCCATGCACAGTGCTCCGCGACCGGACATTCTGCGCAATTTGGGTTGCGTGCGGTGCACATCACGGCGCCTAACTCCATAATCCCCGCGTTCACCGCGACCGATTCCCTGGCCGATGGTGGAAGGACAGATTCCATCAGATCCATGTCCGCCTTGACGCGGGGAGATTCAGGTTCGGCGATGCCCACGACGGCACGGGCGAGCACGCGCCGAATGTTGGTATCGACGACAGGAACGCGCTGGCCGAATGAGAACGCTGCGACTGCTCGGGCGGTGTACGGACCGATTCCGGGCAACGATTCGAGAGCGTCGACAACGCTGGGGACCTCTCCCCCAAACTCATCCCGAATTCGGG
>JBJOQU010000017.1:0-12894 GCA_046049745.1 Actinomycetota bacterium
TCGGTCGCCTCGGCGGCGAGGGTGTGAGCACCACGGTTGACGGCAGCGGTTCGCGTCAACGCGAAAGTCGATTCGTGTTCGACTGGACCGGCCGGGCGAAGTGCGGTCGCCGCGGTATCGAGGTATACGAGCGGTACGCCGTTGACGCGTTCACGCAGCTCGGGGAACGCCCCTCGGATGCGTTCTGAGTCCTCGGCGGAGAACACCGCTACATCCTCTCCGGCGCGGAAACACCGAGCAGGAACAGTCCGTTTCGAAGAACCTGTCCCGTCGCGTCGTTCAGCCACAGTCGGGTGCGGTGAAGATCGGTGATGTCCTCGTCGCCCAGCGGGGTGACTCGGCAGTTGTCGTACCAGCGGTGGTAGAACGCCGCGAGTTCCTCGAGGTAGCGGGCGACACGGTGCGGCTCGCGCAACTGTGCCGACTGCGCGACGATTCGCGGGAAGTCGGCGAGCGCCGTTCCCAAGTCCGCCTCGGTCTGGTGCGTGAGCAGCGACGCGTCGAAAACGGTGCGATCGACGCCCGCGGTCGCTGCGTTGCGCGAAACCGCGTTGGTTCGTGCGTGTGCGTATTGAACGTAGAACACCGGGTTGTCGTTGGTGCGTTTTTGCAGAAGGTCGGGGTCCAGCGTCAGGGGTGAGTCGGCCGGGTAGCGGGCCAGCGAGTAGCGCAGGGCGTCGGTGCCAAGCCAGTCGCGCAGGTCGTTGAGTTCGATGATGTTTCCCGCGCGCTTGGACAACTTGGCGCCGTTGATCGACACCAACTGTCCGATGAGCACCTCGATATCCTTGTCGGGGTCATCGCCAGCTGAACCGGCGAGCGCCTTGAGGCGGTGGACGTACCCGTGGTGGTCGGCGCCCAACAGGTAGATCTTGTGTTGGAATCCGCGGTCGCCCTTGGACAGGTAGTACGCGGCGTCGGCTGCGAAGTACGTGTAGATGCCGTTGCCTCGACGGATGACGCGATCCTTGTCGTCACCGAAGTCGGTTGTGCGCACCCACACGGCGTCGTCTTCGTCAAAGACGTGCCCTTGCTTGCGCAGACGTTCGATTGCCTGTTCGATGAGTGACTCGTTGCCACCAGCGTGAAGCGTTCGTTCGCTGAACCACACGTCGAATTCAACGTTGAATCGCTTGAGTGAATCTTTGATCTCCTGCAACTGCAGTTCGTACCCGATATCGCGGGCTATGACGATTGCGTCGTCGCGAGGAATGGTGGCGAGGTCTGGTCGGCGTTCCAGTGCGAGGCGACCGAGTTCCTGGACGTATTCGCCCGGATACCCGTTTTCGGGTGTGTCCTCACCCAGTGCGGCCGCCAACACCGATTCGCCAAAGACGTCCATCTGGGCGCCAGCGTCGTTGACGTAGAACTCGTTGGCGACGTGTGCGCCGGAAGCGCGAAGTACACGGCCGATCGAATCACCGAGCGCAGCCCAACGGGTGTGTCCAATGTGCAACGGCCCGGTGGGGTTCGCCGAGACGAATTCCAGGTTGATGTGCTGGCCATCCAGCGCCGAGTTGTGACCGAACTCGTCACCGGCGGTGAGAATAGTGCGGGCGATTTCACCAGCGGCAGCGGCGTCAAGAGTGATGTTGAGGAAGCCGGGGCCCGCGATGTCGATCGACTTGATTCCGTCGATTTCTGCTAGTACCGCCGACAGTTCCTCGGCGAATTCGCGCGGGTTCAGGCCGATTCGCTTGGACAACTTCAGCGCGATAGACGTTGCCCAGTCTCCGTGGTCGCGGTTCTTGGGGCGTTCCAGTGCGACGGCCGAGTCGTCGATTTCCGCTGCCACCGACTCGTCCAGAGCACCAACTAACCGACGAACGACATCGGCGATGGCACGGCTCAGCGATTCGGGGTTCACCCCTCAATCGTAGTCGCAACCTCGCGGGTGCCGATTGGTAGGCTGATGGCCAAGCCCCCTTAGCTCAGTGGATAGAGCGTCTACCTCCGGCGTAGAAGGTCGCAGGTTCGAATCCTGTAGGGGGTGCAACCCGGTGGGTTGTACCCGAGACGCAAAACGGTTTCGACGAAACTGTTCGGGTTCCAGGTGCGCCGCTGTTGAGCGAGTCCGAAGGCAACGGAAATCCTGCACCCGTGTGAAATATTTTGCGTGGAAGCGTTTTCCTCAGAAAAAGTGTCATTCGTTCGTTCCCAAACGATAGTTTTCACGGCATAGTTGAACTATGACGCGTAGCGATGAAGCCACCGTAAATACCACCCGTACCGACCTTGCTGAGTGGGTGTCGCAGATTGCGAAACTCACGCGCCCCGACCGCGTCCATTGGGTGACCGGCTCGGCCGAGGAACGCCAGATGTTGATCGACGTCATGCTCGAGGCTGGCACGATCGAACAACTGAATCCAGAACTTCGCCCTGACTCGTATGTTGCACGCAGTGACGCGAGCGACGTGGCGCGAGTCGAGTCGCGAACATTCATCTGCTCTGAACACCAGCGTGACGCCGGCCCCACTAACAATTGGGCCGACCCGGACGAGATGCGGTCGACCCTTGGTGGACTTTTCACCGAGTCGATGCGCGGGCGAACGATGTACGTCATCCCGTTTCTCATGGGACCGGCCGGGTCACCCGTCACGCGCGCGGGAATTGAGATCACCGACTCGCCCTATGTCGTCATGTCCATGGGAATGATGACGCGCATGGGTCGCCAGGCGCTGGACATCATCGAGACGGGCGTCGAATGGGTCAAGGCCGTGCACTCGGTCGGAGCACCACTGGAAAAGGGTGAAGAAGACGTGCCCTGGCCGTGCAATTCGGTCAAATACATCACCCATTTCCCCGAGACCCGCGAGATTTGGTCGTTTGGTTCGGCGTATGGCGGAAACGCGCTGCTGGGCAAAAAAGCGTTTGCCCTGCGAATTGCGTCCGCGATGGCTCGTGACGAGGGCTGGCTGGCCGAACACATGATGCTGATCCGCGTCACCTCGCCCGAGGGACACGTCAAGCACATCGCGGCCGCCTTCCCCAGCGCGTGTGGGAAGACGAATTTTGCGATGTTGCAACCGACGATTCCCGGCTGGACCGTGGAAACCATCGGCGACGACATTGTGTGGATGTGGGTCGACGACAACGGTCGCCTACGCGCCATCAACCCCGAGACCGGGTTCTTTGGCGTTGCCCCCGGAACCAGCGACCAGTCGAACCCCGTCGCGATGCAAACCGTGTTCGGACACACCGTCTTCACGAACGTCGCCGTCACCGACGACAACGACGTGTGGTGGGAGGGCATGACCAAGCACAAGCCCGAGCACCTCATCGATTGGCGCGGGAACGACTGGACCCCGGAATCCGAGGACCCCGCCGCGCACCCCAACTCGCGGTTCACGGTGTCGATCGCGCAGTGCCCGACGACGTCGCCCGAATGGGACAACCCCGAGGGCGTCACCATCGACGCGATCATCTTCGGCGGTCGTCGTCGCACCACCATGCCTCTCGTCGTCGAGGCCCGTTCGTGGCAACACGGCGTGTACCTTGGCGCGACGATGGCGTCCGAACGAACCGCTGCCGGCGAAGGAACCGTGGGTGAACTGACCCGCGACCCGTTCGCGATGGCGCCGTTCACGGGATACCACGTGGGTGACCACTGGGCGCACTGGCTCTCCATCGGCGAGCGCCTCGCCAAGGGTGGCCACGCCCCACACATCTTCCACGTGAACTGGTTCCGCCGCGGTGACGATGGTCGGTTCCTGTGGCCGGGGTTCGGCGACAACATCCGTGTTGTCGATTGGATCGTCAAGCGACTGGGCGGTGACATCGGAGCGAACCCGTCCCCCGTCGGCAACCTGCCATTGTCTGGCGACCTCAACGTTCACGGACTTACGTTCCAGGGCGACGACCTGACGGACTTGCTCATGGTCGACTCGGCGGTCATCGCCGAGGACGCGGTGTCGGCCCAATCGGTGCTCGAAATTGCCGGCGATCGCGCCCCGCAGGTCTTGTGGGACGAAAACGCCGAGACGATTCGGTTGTGTGGCTGATCGGCCGTAACGAAACCGTAACGTGTCACTAACGAAATCCTTAGCTTTAGGCCGATAAAGTCGAGCCAAAGGAGGCCCCCATGCAGTTCGTTCGCCCACTAATCGGAGCGTCATTAACGGGGGTACTCCTCCTCAGCGGATGTTCACTCTTCGCCAGCCCTGAGCCGACTGCAACAACGGCTGCTCCGACGCCGACCGCGACAGAAACCACATCCGCGGGCGACGGAACCTTTGCGGCACCCGCCGACTGCTCGACGATTCTTCCGAAGGACCAGATCGACTCGTACGCCGCAGAGAACATCATTCTGTTGGCGGGTCCTGGCGGAATCTATGGCGATGAACTGATTCCTGACCCGACCCCCGAAACTCTCGCCGGTGGCATCTCGTGCTATTTCGGATATGACAATGAAGACGTCAACCAGATTCAGATTTATTCGGTTGTGTCAGTTGCCGGAGTCACCGCGGAAAACCGCGATGGCATCATTCAGGGACTGACCGAACAGGGACTGAACGAGGGCACCGATTCGGCGGACGCGATGACGTTTGCCATCATCGGTGACACCGACGCCAACGTTCCCGCGATGTACAACGTCGTCAACGAAACGTCGTGGATTTCGGTCATTTCAGTTTTCGGCGGAGAAACGTTCTTTGAAGAGAACGTCGCCATCGCCGGACTGGTTCACGACCAGGTTTACAACTAGTCGTGCCGGCGCCCTTCACCGCGAGGGTGCACCCGTCGTGGGATGAGGCGTTCGCGCCACACAAGTACCTGCTTGACGCAATCGGCGAACGCCTGGCCGCGGAATCCGCTACGGGAATTGCCCATTTTCCCGCCGATGAGCGAATCCTGCGGGCGTTCGAGGCGCCATTGGATTCGGTCCGCGTCGTCATCGTCGGTCAAGACCCATATCCGACGCCTGGTCACGCCGTGGGACTGTCATTCTCGGTCGATCGCGACGTTCGGCCCATCCCCCGCAGCCTGGCCAACATCTACCGTGAACTGCATGACGATCTAGGGATCGAGCCCGCACCCCACGGCGATCTTTCTCATTGGGCGAAATCGGGCGTACTTCTCATGAACCGAGTCCTGACCGTTCAATCCGGTGCCGCTGGTTCACACCGCGGAATCGGATGGGAGGCAATCACCGCGAGCGCCCTTGAACTGCTGGCTCGTCGTGGCGGACCGCTTGTCGCAATTCTGTGGGGCAAGGATGCCCAGACCGCGGCACCGTTGCTGGAGGGTGTCCCGATTGTTGCTTCGGCGCACCCGTCACCGCTGTCAGCACGTAACGGATTCTTCGGGTCGCGCCCGTTTTCACGGGCAAACGAGTTGTTACTCGCACAAGGCGGCCACCCCATCGACTGGCGCACAAGCAATCAATGAGCATTTTTGGGATCGACAATTGACAAACTATCGCTTTAGTGCTTTGCTCTGCGTGAAGGAGGTTTTCTCATGAAAACACAAAAGATTATCGACATGGCACTTCTCACGGTTGTTTTTGGCGCGCTCGGAGTCGCCCCGGCAAACGCGTCAACTGCTAACGTATCGGGAAGCACCACCATGTCCGGATGGGTGTTTTATCCAACCATTCGCACGACCAGCGCCCTTGGCCGAGTGAAATTCGATCCGAATAATTTGTTTCGAATCAACTCAAACCCGGCGCTTTACACCCTCGGGGTCAGAATGGCCGATGACAACAGCCAAACCTACCTTTCACTCGCAAAGTACTGGGACGCCACTTTGCTCGACAACAAGACACTGCTGAGCGGCAATGCATCCGGGATTCCATTTCGTTTAGCCGCAACGGGATATGACCCGGCCGAGGATGACCGCACTTGGGGTGGACTGCTTGACTACTAGGCTTCCGCTGAGTGTTGCGATGGCCTTGATCATCTCAACACTCAGCGGGTGTACTTCACTGGAATCTGGCGCATCGAGCAGCGAGTTTAGTTCTGCAGTTGCAGAAGACCATTCCCTCACACCCGGCCCAGAAAATTGCAAGAATGCGCCATCCAACTGGACATGTGCTGACGACGACGAAACTCTCATTTATCCAGAGGTGGTCGCGGCCATAAACAAGGAACTTGAAATCGTACCTTTCCCGCCTGGAACAACGTTTGAATATCCAGTCGACAGGGGCTGGTACACCATGCCGGACGGAACCTTGGGTCGCGACCACTTCTTCCCAATCGAGGGAACGTTGCAAGTGGAGGGGCAGGGCTTCTGTGCGTGGGTTGGAGTCTGGTTGGACCAACACGAAACCGGAAGCTCACTTGAGGCCCAAGCGTGGGATTTCATTGTCGGATTCCCGAAACGCCTCACGTTTACCCAGGCGTACGACGCCGGAACCCAAACACTGGTTCAGGATTACATCGACAAGGCTTCAGTCGGGGACCCATCGGGACTTAACGATTGGTATTCGCACTGCTAGTCAAGTGCGAACAGCCCGCCCTTATCTAATCAGTGACAAAAGTCCGGAGCGGCCCGCCTTTATCGCTGGGTAGAACGATCCGACCAAGACTGTGGCCAGGTTAAGCGCGAAAGCGGCGGCTAACGAAGCCCACGGGAAGGCGGGAATCTCGATCCCAGTGGACGCGCTAACAAAGTGCGGAACAAGCACTTGAAATGCGCAATATCCGATCATCCCCGCGACGAGAGCCGCTAATGACCCGATTATTGCCATCGAACCGACAACTTCGCCGAAGACGTGGTTCCGAGTTGCCCCGTACGCGCGACGAATTGCAATTTCCCGCGCTCTTTCGCGGGTTTGAGCCAATCCGATATTGATAATCCCGAGGGCCGAAAGAATGGCGGCGACAAGCCCAATCGCGGCAAGTGAGTTCGAAACGGTCGCCCGCATCGACTCGAGTGACGAAACCGTATCAATCCGTTGGATTGATACGGTTTCAACAGCGCCAATTGGCTCTGAAAGTTCGCGCACTAATGAGGCCATTGATCCTTCGTCGGCGTCAGCGTGAACTGCGAAACCTACGTCTACGCCCGTCAATGGTTCTGGCTTGATTGCAAACCACTCCCGCAATGGAATATAAATCGCGGGAGAATTGTGACCATCAACAATGACGCTGCGGACACACACCGTAACTGGTTGTGAAATCGATGAGATCGTGATTGACGGACATGTGCCTGCTTTGCCAATTGCGTCACGCGCCGCTTCATTCACTGCCACATTTGGGGCGAGGGTCTGGCGCTGGTCAATCACTTCAATGACGGGCTCGCGAAAAACGAGGCCCCGGTCACCGATTGTGAATTGCACAAAAACCTGTTGAGGCTTTTCGCGCCCTCGCACATTCGCATTCGTCAGGGCGAATGATTGCGTTGATGGTGCCATGGAGACGATTGAGTGGAACCCAATCGCGCTGAATTTGGCGTTCAACAAGTTCAGTTGGTCAACATTTTCTTTCGAAACAGTTCGAGAATTCGCCGTTGCACCAATCGTCGTCGCACGGCCCGAAAGGACTTCGGCTTGGGCGATCAAGGAATCGTTGACGATGGTAGTCGCCGATGCGATGCCAATGACGGACAGCGCGCCTACTACGAGCGATATCCCTGTCAGAAATCCCGAAAGTGGGTTGGCTCGGAGATCGAGCCATGAACTAACCGATACAGTCCTGAGGAAGTTCCTAGCCATGTACTTCCCCGTTCACAATCGCAATGGTGCGGTCCATCATCGCCGCAACCGCGGGGTCGTGAGTTACGACGACTAACGCGCTACCCATCGTGTGCACCTGTTCACAAAGCATCTCGACTACACCGCGACCGGTAGCAATGTCCAACGCAGCAGTTGGCTCGTCGGCGAAAATGAACTGCGGATTCCCGACCAGTGCACGGGCGATCGCAACACGCTGCTGCTCCCCTCCAGATAATTGACGGGGCATAGCACGCACACGGTCGCCAAGACCGACTCGGTCGAGGAGCTCTTCAGATAACTCGGCGCGCTTTTGGCCGCCGACTCCGCGATAAATTAGAGGAAGTTCCACGTTCCGCCGGGCATTGATGTGCTGCTGCAACGCAAAATTTTGAAAAACAAAGCCGAATCGACCATTTCGAATTGCCGTTCGACGGGAATCTGACAATGCCGTGACTTCCTCTTGGTCAAGAGTCACGTTGCCGGACGTTGGTGGTTGCAATAGCCCCGCAATTGCGAGCAGACTTGACTTTCCAGAACCTGACGGGCCCATGATCGCCAGGCATTCACCACCCGCAACAGACAAATCGACCCGGCGCAGGATTTGAGCAATGGAGCTGTCCGGCATCCGAACCTCGAACGTGACTCGGTCGAGCTCAAGCGTCGAGGTCACCACCGCATCCCTTCAGTGATGTCGGGGGCCAGGCCTTGGACTTCGTCACCCGGCTCCAAACCGCTCGTGACCTCTATCCATGATCCGTCTGTCATTCCAAGCTCGACCTCAATGACCTGTCTTTCACCATTGACAATGCGAGCAACGGTCCCTTTCTCACGTGAACCTGAGACCGCTGAAGTTGGAATCGACACAACGTCTTTCGCGATTCCCGTATTCAAACCGAGGGTGGCGGGCATCCCCACATAAAGGGCTTCAGTGTCAAGAGGTAACAGGCAGAGCATCGACAAGGCCGAGGCCGCACCTTCGAGATCGGTTGCGGCAATTGAAACAGGAAGAGTCGGTGTGCACTTCACGGAACTTGCGCCATTCGTCAGTGAAACGCGCCCCGTGGTCGGTTCGCTATAAACCCGGAACCCGAGTTCAAGCGGGAAATTGGCAATCACACCGAAGCCATCGAAACGCATGACGACTACAGGGACCCCTTTGCCGACTCGTGCGATTGAGCCGGCAGGGAGGCTGGTGACAATCCCGTCAGACGGCGCTAGCACCCTTGCGGTGCCGACCTTCCCCAAAGTTGCACCCGCTTGCACATGCCTTCCGATGGGGACTGTGGATTTCCACGACCCTGTTTCTCCGGCTGTTGCTACGAACTCTGGCTGGGCGACCACAGAGCCTTTCGATGTCACGATAGAAACAATCGTCCTCGTTTGAGCGACGACCGTCGGCACTTGCTCGAGACTCATAGCGGAGTGAGATTGGGGCGACGCGGCGCAACCAGTTAGACCAAATAGTCCCGTGAGCGCTAAGCCAAAAACCCTAAAGTCTATCATTTCTCGATTATCACAGTTGCCGCAATTACTGGCCACATTTGGAGGCGGTGTGTTGATGGGACCTGCCGTTTCGACTCTGCAGAATAAAGTTAGGCTATGGCAGTCTTGTCCTTCCGACCCGCGACCGCAGCCGATGCACCCGCGCTTGTCGACATCTACAACCACTATGTAACGACGTCGACGGTGACGTTTGACCTTGACCCGTGGACCGTCGAGGACATGGAACACAAGTTGGAGGTTGTCGCGAAGTTGTCGATGCCGTTCATCGTCGTCGAAATCGAGGGCGACATCGTCGGATACGGATACCTGTCAACGTGGCGCGACAAGTGCGCGTATGAAACGACGATGGAGAACACGCTCTACCTGCGCGAGGATTCGCGCGGTCTGGGCATTGGCCGACCGCTGTTGGACGAACTCGTTCGATTGGGGGCAGAAGCCGGCGTCCGCGAAATCATCGCTGTCATATCTGCCAGCACTGATGCCGTTCCGTCGATACGCCTTCACGAGAAGGCCGGTTTCACGCGCGTCGGCGAGATGCCGAACGTGGGTCGCAAGTTCGACGAGTGGCTGGGCGTCGTCATGTTGCAGAAGTCACTCGCGTAACTTTTCGACTCTTAGTTACGCTCTGTTTCGCCAAGGCTGGCGCACGAGCCCTGCGGTTCCTACTGTGAAGTATCCGAACCGAACAGGAGTGACCCCATGACTTGGAAATTTGAAACCCAGCAGATCCACGCTGGTGCAGTGCCGGACCCCACGACGAATGCACGTGCAGTTCCGCTGTATCGCACCACCGCGTACACGTTCAACAACTCCGACCACGCGAAGAACCTGTTCGCACTGGCCGAGTTCGGAAACATCTACACGCGTATCCAGAACCCGACGCAGGACGTCGCTGAACAGCGCATCGCCGCTCTCGAAGGCGGAACTGCTGCGCTGCTGCTTGCTTCGGGCCAAGCCGCAACCACATACGCGATTCTCAACATTGCCGGCGCCGGGGACCACATCGTCTCGTCGTCGAACGTCTACGGCGGAACGTACAACCTGTTCCACTACACGTTCGCCAAGCTCGGCATCGAGGTGACTTTCGTCAACGACCAGGACAACCTCGACGAGTGGAAGGCCGCCGTTCGCCCCAACACGAAGGCGTTCTTCGGTGAGGCGATCGCCAACCCGCGCATTAACGTGCTCGACATCGAGGGCGTCTCTGAGGTCGCCCACGCAGCCGGTGTTCCGCTCATCGTCGACAACACTGTTGCCACCCCGTACCTCGTTCGCCCACTTGAGCACGGCGCCGACATCGTCGTTCACTCGGCGACCAAGTTCCTCGGTGGCCACGGAACGGCCGTCGCTGGTGCGATCGTCGACGGCGGTAAGTTCGCGTGGAGCAAGAACGCCGAAAAGTTCCCCGGGCTGACCGAACCCGACCCGTCGTACCACGGAGCGTCGTTCACGACCGTTCTCGGTGACGGAATCGCCTACGTCATCAAGGCGCGCGTTCAGCTTCTTCGCGACATCGGAGCAGCAGTTGCCCCCGACAACGCGTGGGCAATCATCCAGGGAATTGAGACCCTGTCGCTGCGCATCGAGCGTCACGTCGAAAACGCGCTCGCGGTGGCGAAGTGGCTTGAGGCGCACGACGACGTTGCGTCTGTTTCGTACTCGGGGCTCGAGTCAAGCCCGTGGTACGCCGCCGCAAAGAAGTACGCGCCCAAGGGTGTCGGTGCGGTCCTGTCGTTCGAGCTCAAGGGTGGCGTCAACGCAGGTCGTGCGCTGGTCGAGAGCACGGAACTGTTCAGCCACGTTGCCAACATCGGTGACGTCCGCTCGCTGATCATCCACCCCGCCTCGACGACGCACTCGCAGTTGTCCCCCGAAGAGCAGCTCAACGCGGGAGTTACCCCTGGACTGGTTCGCCTTTCGGTCGGACTCGAGCACATCGACGACATCATCGCCGACCTCGAGCACGGCTTCGCCGCTGCGCGCAAGGCCAAGTAACACCAACCGCAACGGGGTTGGGTCTTCGGACTCAACCCCGTTGTCGTATCCCGTGAGAGGATTGTCGAACCATGGATTGGCAAACATCGGAAGAGACCGTCCCTTCGGCATTCGTGACCGAAGGCTCGATGCGCGTCCTCGGTGCACCGCCTGTGACCGGTGCGTGGCGTGACGGTGACCACCTGGGAAACCGCAAGTTTGCGCAGCTGGGTGACCTTTTGCTGGAGAGCGGGACGACGCTCCCCCGAACCCGACTCGCATACGAAACCTGGGGAACGCCGAACGACGACAGGTCGAACGCTGTTCTTGTGATTCACTCGTTGACCGCCGATTCGCACGTTGCAGGATCTGGCGGACCGGGTCACGCGACCGACGGCTGGTGGAACGGTGTGGTCGGTCCCGGATTAGGGATTGACACCGACAAGTGGTTCGTGGTGTGCGCCAACACCCTTGGCGGATGCCAGGGATCGACCGGACCGTCAACTGTCACAAGCGACGGCCGTGAATGGGGTTCGCGTTTTCCGTACCTGACGGTTCGCGACCAAACCACAGCGCTGAAGGCTCTCGCCGACCAACTAGGCGTCCAATCGTGGGCGGCGGTTATCGGTGGAAGCGCGGCCGGAATGTCCGCCCTGGAGTATGCGGTCAGCTACCCCGACCAGGTCGAACGCCTTGCCCTCTTGGCGACGACCGCTGTCACCAGCGCCGACCAGATTTCGCTCAACACCATCCAGATTGAAGCAATCCAGATGGACCCGAACTTCAACAGTGGCGACTATTACGACGAGGACGAAGGGCCATACCGTGGACTGGCATTGGCCCGCCGAATCGCGATGCTGTCCTACCGTGCACCAGCGGAATTCAATGAACGATTTGACCGCGCGTGGCAGAGCGAGATTTCGCCACTGGGCGATGGCGGTCGCTTCGCCGTCGAGTCGTACCTCGACTTCCACGGAAACAAATTCACACGCCGATTTGATGCGAATTCCTACATTTCGTTGGTCGAGGCGATGAACTCGCACGATGTCACGCGCGGACGCGGGTCACTCAAAGAAGTTCTAGGGACGGTCACCGCGACGTCGCTGGTTCTCGGAATCGATTCCGACCGCTGCTTCCCGCTCGAACAGCAGGTGACGCTTGCGGAATACCTACCCAACCACCTTGGCGGGCGTGATGCGCACGTGTTGTCATCCCCGTTCGGGCACGACGCGTTCCTGATCGACGACACGTCGGTCGCGGCCCTCGTTCGCCAGCTCCTCGATTCTTAATTCCCGGACCAGCGCAAACGCCGCGATTGCGAGCAGTGCAACCTCAAGCGAGTTGCGCACCGTGATGAGGACGAGAGGCCCGGGCACGAGCGACAGGAAGTCGAAGTACACGTAGGGGTAAAGAACGTGGGTCAACATCGCGATAGCCCCGATAAGCGCGAGGAGAATTGGTGACCACCGAGGGTGCCAGTAAAGCACTAGCGCGATGACCGCGACCCCCAACCACGACACGAACTGCGGGGACCCGACCTTGTTGAAAACGATGAGAGCCGAAATCAAGGTCGTGAGTGACAAACCGAGGATGTGCGTCGTAATCTCGCCGAACATACGAACGCGGTGCAACACGATTCGCGTTGCGAGGGCGAGCAACACGAGCACTTCGATCAGCGTGAGCATCGCGGCGACGGCTGCCGTCGAATCACCGCTGATTTCGAACGTCAGCAATTCATTCGAAAAGACAACCGCGGAGAATCCACC
>JBJOQU010000018.1:0-8204 GCA_046049745.1 Actinomycetota bacterium
CCCGACAGTTGCGGAACCGCGACGCCGAAACTTGCGACGAGGGGTGCGAGTGGCAACGTGATCTTGTCACCGACGCCACCCGTGGAGTGCTTGTCGGCGGTCGGCCAGGACAGACCAGAGAAGTCGAGTCTCTCGCCCGATGCCACCATTGCAGCCGTGAGATCGTTCGTCTCGCGGCGGTTCATTCCCCGGATGAGGATGGCCATCGTCATCGCTGACATCTGCTCGTCGGCGACAACGCCGCGCACGTAAGCATCAACCAACCAGCGGATTTCGTCGGTGGACAGTTCGCCCGCGTCACGTTTCGCCTTGATCAAATCGACTGCGTCAAACTTTTCGATGCCGCTCACTGGCACCCCTCACAATTCGTGTCGTCTGCTGGGTCCGTCGGAGCGAACGCGGCAAGAGTGGATGGCCCGAACGCATCGGGGATGACCTCGTCAATCGTCTTCACACCCGAGACGGTGTTGAGCACCATTCCCGGAGCCGAGTGTTCAAACAACAACTGGCGGCAACGCCCGCACGGCATGAGCGTCTCTCCGTTCCCGTCTACACACGTGAAGGCGACAAGTTTCCCACCGCCCGTCATGGCGAGTGACGAGACAAGGGCGCATTCTGCGCACAGCCCGAGCCCGTAACTCGCGTTTTCGACGTTGCACCCCGAGATAATCCGGCCATCATCCACGAGGGCCGCTACACCGACAGGGAACTTCGAATACGGCGCGTACGCCTTCGCCATAGCCGCCAACGCGTGTTCGCGAAGAACGTCCCAATCAATCTCGGCCACGAGTTACCCCTTGATATACGGCTGTCCGTCGGCGGCGGGTGCGCGAACGCGACCCACGAAACCGATGACAGCGATGAGCGTGACGACGTAGGGAACCATCGTGATGAAGTCGGTGGGGATTCCGGGGCTGACCTGGTTGGCCCACACGCGCAAGATGATCGAGAAACCGAACAGCAGAGCGGCAGCGGCGGCGGAGAACGGATGCCAACGGCCAAGGATGACGACGGCGAGAGCGATGAAGCCCTGACCCCCGGACATCCCGCGACCGAACGCTCCGACCGAACCAATCGTCAGGGCTGCGCCACCGAGACCAGCAACGACTCCACCGAGAGTGACCCACCAGAAGCGGGTGCGTGCGACGTTGATCCCGACCGTGTCAGCCGCGAGCGGGTGCTCACCGACCGCACGGGCGCGAAGACCCAGTTTGGTCTTGAAGAGGATGAACCACAACGCGGGGATGATGAGGTACGTCAGATATGTCGTGAGACGTGCTTCGAACAGTGCCGGCCCGATGATCGGGATGCTCGACAGCCCTGGAATCGGAATGATCTCGAATGTTCCAGGGAAGTTCGAATTCTGCCCGTCGGCCGCCAACCACTGTGAATACAAGAAGTTGGTGATTCCGAGCACGAGAACGTTGAGGACAACACCGACGATGATCTGATCGACCAGGTACACGATGGCAAAGGCTGCGAGAACCATGGACAAGAGTGCGGCTCCGACCATCGCGGCGATGAGCCCGAGGTACAGGTTGTCTGTGAGCGAACCGACAACAGCGGCGAGGAAAGCCCCCGTGAGAAGCTGTCCTTCGATGGCGATGTTCACGACGCCGACGCGTTCGGACATGATTCCGCCCATTGCGCCGAGTGCGATGGGAACCGCGAGTACAACCGCATTTCCGAGGATAAAGGCGAACGGCACTGCGTTGCCGGCTGCAAGCCACCCGAGCAGAGCAACAACGGCGATCAAACCGTAGATCAATGTCAGCCAGAGAGGCGTGGTGCGCGACGCACGCGCACGGAGGAAGGAAACTACGGCGATGCCCAGCAGGGCGATGCCCGCCCCGATGCCGACGATGTTCGAGCCGACAAGGAAGTCGGGGATGTGAATCGGGTCATCGGGGTTGGACCATTGGAACGCGACGGTTTCGGTCTTTCCCCACACTCCAAAGGCAAGGCCAACAAGAGCGGCGAACGCTGCCATCACGATCGGGGTCTTCAGGGAGACTGAGGCGTCGACGCGCGCGAACGTATCGGTTGTTGCGGTGCTCATTTCGACGCTCCCTTCTTCCGCAGCGATGCCCACCAGTCGGCGATCACCGTTGACTTTTGAGGCTGGGGAAGGCGGAAGATTGCGCGAACGAGCGGCGGAGCGGCGATGAATAGGACGATGAATCCCTGAATGACGCCGGTCACTTCAGGCGACAACCCGATCACTTGCATCGCGGGGGCCCCGGCCTTGAACGCGCCGAAGAGCAACCCGGCTAGCAGGACTCCTGGACCAGTGGACGACCCCAAGAGAGCGACGGTGATGGCATCGAACCCAATCGAACCGTCTATGTCTGGCGTCAGACCGGCGCGCGCTCCCAGTGCCTGGTTGACGGCGGCGATGCCGACGAAACCACCCGACGCAGCCATCGCATAAACGAAGGTGCGACTCACGTTGATGCCCGCAGTGCGCGCGGCGTCGAGGTTATGCCCGACCATGCGGAAACGGAATCCGATCGTCGAACGCTCCATCAGCCACCAGTAGATGACGACTCCGACGACCGCGAGGATGAACCCTGCGTGCAACGTGTAGTTGTCGCCGAAGAGCGTCGGAAGTTGAGCGGTCTCGGCGGGCGGATCTGACTTGGGCGTTCCTCCACCGTTCGCTTCGAGAAGCAAGTAATCCTGACGGAAGGCAAAGGTCAAGAGGCCGGCCGCGACGTAGTTGAGCATGATGGTGACGATGACTTCGTGGGCGCCAGTTCGCGCCTTAAGGAAGCCAACCAACGCTCCATAGGCTGCTGATGCCGCGATGGCCACGACCGCTGCGACAACGAGGTGGACGCCCCACGGGAGCGAAACACGAGTCGAGACGAAGGTTGCGGCGAGAGCACCGAACAGAATCTGTCCGCTTGCGCCAATGTTGAACAGCCCAACGCGGAATCCAAGTGCGACACCGAGTCCGGCCGCGATGAGCGGTCCTGCGAAACGCAACGTTTCGGTGATCGGGCGAAGGGCCGCTACGAGGTCATCAGCCTTGTAGTTGTAAATCGACCCGCGGAACAAGGCGGAATACCCATCGGCAATCGCGGCCCAGCCCGCCGCGAGGGCGTCCGTCGGTCGCGCAGTGAGGTACGTCAGGGCCTGAAGGAACGCCTCATTCGAAAAGACCATGAAGAGTGCGCCGACGACAAATCCGAGGAGGACGGACAACACGGCGCGGAATGCTCCGCCCGACACAATTTCCTTCGCGGCGGTCGACCAGGTCGAGGACTGCTGTTCGGTGCTCATTCGGCCACTCCTGCCATCATGCGTCCCAACGTTTCGCGCGACGCCGATGCATCAACGATTCCGATGATGCGACCGCGATACATCACGGCGATTCGGTCAGCCAACGCGGTCACTTCGTCGAGTTCCGTCGAGATGATGATGACGGGCTTTCCCGAGTCACGCGTGGCAACAATCTGTTCGTGAATAAATTCGATGGAACCAACGTCGACTCCGCGGGTGGGCTGCGAAGCAATGAGGAGGTTGAGATCACGGCTGAGTTCGCGCGCGACGACAACCTTTTGTTGGTTTCCACCGCTCAATTGTTTAGCGAACGTTTCACGACCAGGGGTGCGAACGTCGTATTCGGCGATGAGCTCGTCGGCCAATCGATCACGATTGTCGAAGTCGATTTGAACACCCTTCGCCCACGGCGCCCCGAAGGACTTGTTGAGCATGAGGTTCTCGGCGATCGTGAAGTCACCGACGAGACCGTCCTTCTTGCGATCCTCGGGGATGTATCCGACACCGGCGTCAATCACCTGGCGGACCGTTGAATCGGTGATATCGAGGTCGCCGAGCACGATTGTTCCGGCCGTCGGCTCGCGCAATCCGACGAGCGCCTCGGCGAGTTCCGTTTGGCCATTTCCTTGCACTCCGGCGATGGCAAGTACCTCCCCGCCGCGGACGTCAAAGGTCACGTCATCGACAACCTTCGTGTGACGGTCACCCACGACAGTCAGACCCTTGACCGTCAATCCGGTCGAGCCGAGGACCGGTGCCTTCTTGTTGACGCCCAAATCGACTTCGCGACCGACCATGAGGGTTGCAAGCTTCTCGGCCGAGTCGCTCGGCTTTGCTTCGCCCACCACCGCGCCGAGTCGAATGACCGTGATGCGGTCAGCGACGGCCTGTACTTCGCGGAGCTTGTGCGTGATGAACACGATGGACGTCCCCGCCTTGGCGAGGTCTTTCATGATGGCCATGAGTTCGTCGGTCTCTTGCGGGGTGAGAACCGCGGTTGGTTCGTCGAGGACCAAAATCTGTGCGTCGCGCGCGAGTGCCTTGATGATTTCAACGCGCTGCTGAGCGCCAACGGGGAGATCCTCGACGACCGCGTCGGGATCGATGTCGAAGCCGAAGCGGTCGGAAATCTCGCGCACTCGTTGACGTGCGGAATCTAGGTCGAGAATCCCCGCGATGCCCGTCGGTTCGTTTCCCAACACGACATTCTCGGCGACAGTAAAAACAGGGATCAGCATGAAGTGCTGGTGGACCATTCCGATGCCGGCCGCCATTGCGTCGCCGGGGCCCTTGAAATTCTGGACGGCATCGTCCAGCAGAATGTCACCTTCGTCGGCGGTGTACAGGCCGTACAGAACGTTCATGAGCGTCGACTTGCCAGCGCCGTTTTCACCGAGCAGGCTGTGGATTTCTCCCGGTTGAACCACGAGGTCGATGTGGTTGTTGGCAACGAGCGATCCGAATCGTTTCGTAATGCCGCGAAGTTCCAGCTTCATGATGTGTCCTTGCAGAATGTGGGGCGGGGGCCGCCGAGACCAGTCTCGACGACCCCCGACTTCGGCTAACCGAAGCCTATCCGAGAGGGTTGATGTCTCCCGCGATGATGCCAGCCTTGAGTTCTTCAAGCTTGGCTTCGATGTCAGCCTGCGACTGAGCACCGGTGTAGTTGGTGATCGCCGAAAGGGCGGTTCCACCGTTTTCGAGGGTTCCGATGTACATGTCACCCGAGAATGCCTGACCGTCAACGGCGATCGCCTTGATGATGTCGTAGACAGCGAGGGTCATGCGCTTCTCAGCCGAGGTGAGGACCCACTTCGAGTACTCAGGCGAGGTAGCGGCGATGTCCTTATCGACACCGATCATCTTGGCGTCAGTTCCGGCTTCGGTAATTGCTTCCGAAACGGCACCGAACTGGTCTCCACCGACGGGGAAGAGGACGTCAGCGCCGGCCTGAATCTGAGCGGCGGCGATTGCCTTCGAGGTTCCCGAGTTCGGAGTGAAGTCACCGATGAAGTCACCGGTCTCCTTCGCGGGGTCCCAACCGACGACCTTGACTGCGGTTCCGTTGTCAGCAGCCCATGCCTGAGCGCCGTAGTAGAAACCGGTCATGAAGTCGGTAACAGCAGGAATCTGCATTCCGCCGTAGGTTCCGACGACCTTCGATGCCGACTGAGCGGCAGCGAGGTAACCGGCGAGGTACGAGGACTGGTTCATCGAGTAACCGATGGGCTTGAGGTTGGTTGCACCGTTCGACCATCCGTCGACCGTTACGAACTTAACCTCGGGGTTTGCCTCGGCTGCTGCGTTGACAGCGTCAACGAGGTTGAATCCGACAGCGATGGTGAGGTCGCAGTTTGCGTCAACCATAGCCTGGAGGTTCGGAGCGAAGTCGTCGGGCGAAGCCGATTCTGCATCCTGAATCTGGACACCCAGTTCGTCACGCGACTTGGTGAGTCCTTCGTAAACCGACTGGTTGAACGACTTGTCGTTCCACGAACCTTCGTCCGAAACAGCACACGCAAGGTAGTCGAGCTGTTCAACAGCGGACTGGCTAGCGTCAGGGGCAGCGGCACAACCGGCAAGCACCATGCTTGCGGCTCCCGCCAATGCAAGCCCGGAAAGGGCGCGCGTTGTGATTTTCTTCACGGGGGATTTCCTCTCAATGGGGTGGCCCCGAGGCGACGGTTACCGCATCGTGAACCACCATTGCGTCCATCCTATTCACGCGCGTGGGCAACTCAATCGGTATGGGCAGAGAATTGCCGAAACAACACCCAAATCGTTACAAATCGGCGTTCTCGCGACGGATTCCGAAGCAATCCTTAGAGAACGTCGTCTGCGCCGGTGCGCCGAATCGACTCGACGATGTTCTTGACGCGTTGTGCGTTGGCCGCGTTGGTAACGAGAAGTGCGTCATCGGTGTCGACAATCACAATGTCTTTGACCCCGACGACAGAAATCAGTCGCTTCGTTTGCGAGACAACAACACCGCTAGATCCCTCGTTGAGGACTCGCGTGTTTTCTCCGAGTGTCGCGAGCACGTTCGAGCGTCCCTGGTTGTGCAGTCTCGCGAGCGCCGCGAAGTCTCCAACGTCGTCCCACCTAAACTCCCCTGGAATGACGGCCAGGCGACCGTGTTCCGCGGCTGGCTCGGCCACCGCGTAATCGATCGCGACCGGCGGGACGAGTTTCCAATTCTTGGCAAGGACGTCATCGCGATTGCGGGTTTCCCACGCGTCAGCAATGGCGTCGATTGGTCCAGCAACGTCGGGACGGTTCGCGCGTAATTCGTCGAGCAGAACTGACGCTTTGGCGATGAACATTCCGGCGTTCCACAAATGGCGATCACCGTCAAAGTACTCGGTCGCGACATCGACTTTCGGCTTCTCTGTAAAAGTCACGGCGCGATGAGCATGCGATGCTCCAGGTACCGCGAGCGCCTCGCCAATCTCGATGTAACCGAATGCCGTCGACGCCTCGGTCGGTCTGATTCCAATCGTGACGATGTAGCCCTCGCGCGCGGTGGCGATGGCTTCCCGGACAGCGTTGCCGAATCGCCGCTCATCCGTAATGACATGATCGGCAGCAAACGATCCGATGATCGCGTCGGGATTCCTCCGAACAATAATTGCCGCAGCCAACGCGATTGCGGCTGTCGAATCTTTAGGGTTCGGCTCGAGAATCAGGTTCGCCTTTGCAAGGTCCGGCAACTCTTTTCGCACCGTTTTCTTGTGGGCTACTCCGCACACGACGACGATGTTTCCCCCGGCGAGAGGCTCAAGTCGATTCCAGGTGTCAACCAAAAGTGAGTGCCCGGTACCCGCCAAATCGTGAAGGAATTTCGGTTCGTCGGCCCTCGACAACGGCCACAGGCGCGACCCGATGCCTCCCGCCGGGATGACGGCGTAGAAGTCCGAGGTGGCCTGAGTGGTCATGTCAAACAGCCTACGCGAGGGGGCTAGACTGATGCCAAAGTCGTCAATTACAAGGAGGACCGAGTGGGCGAATCCGTCACTCGTGAATCGCGAACAGTCATCGCGGGAACTCTCTATAGAGGACACGAAGGCATGTGGTCGTGGGTGCTTCACCGCATCACCGGCATTGCCATCTATTTCTTCCTGCTCGTGCACGTTCTCGACACAGCAACGCTGCGCATCAGCCCAGAGGTTTACAACGGCGTGCTGGGTGCATACAAGACCCCCATCATGGGAATCGGTGAAGCCGGCCTGGTCGGCGCCATCGTGTTCCACGCGCTCAACGGGTTGCGCATCATCCTCGTTGACGCGACCAGTTGGGGAACGCGTCACCAGAAGAAGATGTTCTACATCGTTCTCGTGCTGTGGGCAATTCTCATGGCCGGGTTCCTGCCGCGCCACCTGATCAACGTCTTCACGGGAGGTGCCCATTGAACCGTTTGAAGCTTGAACGACTCGGCTGGGTCTTCATGCGTGTCTCGGGGTTCTTCCTCATCGCGCTGATATTCACCCACCTCATCGTCAACGTTATGCAGGACGGCGGAGTCCACGCAATCGACTTCGCATTCGTCGCCGGAAAACTCGCTAACCCGATGTGGCAGTGGTTCGACGTCACGCTCTTGTGGCTCGCCTTGATTCACGGAACCAATGGCATGCGCGTCGTGATCGAGGATTACGTCCTGCGCCCCCGCCTCAAGCGCGTTCTGCTTGGCGCAATGTTCAGTTCGACCATCGCGTTGATCGTGCTGGGTACTCTCGTCATCTTTACACTCGACCCGTGCCCCACCGGAGCCGCGGCCGACCTTCTGCCGTCGTTCTGTTCGGCCGGCTAAACAGTTATATAAGGAGTAGTTCGTGACCACGGTTCACCACCACGAGTACGACGTCGTCATTGTTGGAGCCGGAGGCGCAGGAATGCGCGCGGCGATCGAGTCGGCACCCCAC
>JBJOQU010000019.1:0-3370 GCA_046049745.1 Actinomycetota bacterium
GCAACGCATTTGCTGGACGGTGGCGCTGATTTGCGTAGCGTTCAAGAAATATTGGGCCACGCTAGCGTCGGAACTACCCAGATTTACACGCACGTTTCCAGCGAGCGCCTCAAGGCCGCGTACAAGACCGCTCATCCGAGGGCGTAACTGTCTAACCACGAGTCGTAGACGACGATTCGGGGCGGGTTTCCGAGGTACAGCCGAGGGTTGACGTACACGCCGTCGACTCGAATCCCGAGGTGGATTGCGCTCATCCCGTCGTGGGTGTCCGAAACGATGCCGATCGTGTCACCACGTCGAACGATGTCACCGCGCTGAACGCTGGCTTCGACGGGCTCCATCGCGGTAATTGAACCGTCCGCGGTGTCGATGGACACTACCGACTTCCCGGCGACGCGACCTGCGAACCACACCACTCCGTCGGTTGGCGATCGAACTTCTCGGCCTCGAAGTGCGCCGATGTCAATGCCGCGATGACCCTCTGAATAGTCGTTGTCCGGCTTGTCGAACTCGCGAACGACGGGTCCAACGAGCGGCCAGGCCCACGTTCCGCCCGCCTCTGCCCGCGGCGCGACCGACAGCGCAATCACCAGTGCGACAAACGCCATCAACGGGGGAGGGAACCAGCGCGTGAGAGTCACCCGAACACCGTCCCATCGGGAAGGCACGCAAACTCGGTCGAGCAACAGCGCGGTGGACAACTCGTCATCCACAGTCGGTGTGCACGAGCGCCAATTCCGCATGTAAACTGGAGGGACGTCCATTCCGGTGGACGAATTCGCGTGTTCAACACCGATCGAATCCGTTGGTCCCCTCGTGGGTGGCATCGATCTGAACACCAGGGCAGGTGACAACCGTCACCGCAGTAAAACCACAAGTAAGGAGACGGCAATGGCCGTTGTAACAATTCGCCAGCTGCTCGACAGCGGTGTCCACTTCGGACACCAGACCCAGCGTTGGAACCCGAAGGTCAAGCGCTTCATCCTGACCGAGCGTTCGGGCATTCACATCATCGACCTTCAGCAGTCGCTCGCTCACATCGACAACGCGTACGAGTTCGTCCGCGAAACCGTCGCTCGTGGCGGCACTGTCCTCTTCGTTGGTACCAAGAAGCAGGCTCAGGAAGCGATCGCCTCCGAGGCCGGCCGCGTCGGCCAGCCCTACGTCAACCAGCGTTGGCTCGGTGGACTTCTCACCAACTTCCAGACCGTCCTCGGTCGCCTCGAGCGCATGAAGGAACTGGAACAGGTCGACTTCGACGACACCACCAAGGGTTTCACCAAGAAGGAACTCCTCATGAAGCGCCGTGAGCTCGAGAAGCTCCACAAGTCGCTAGGTGGTATCCGTAACCTGACCAAGACCCCCAGCGCGATCTGGGTTGTCGACGCCAAGCGCGAGCACCTCGCGATGAGCGAAGCTGCCAAGCTCGGAATCCCCGTTGTCGGAATCCTCGACACCAACGCGGACCCCGACGACATCGCGTACCCGATCCCGGGTAACGACGACGCCATCCGTTCGGTTGGTCTCCTCACCCGCGTGATCGCTGACGCCGTCGCCGAAGGCCTCGTTGTTCGCCACCAGAAGCCCGCCGAGGGTGGAAACGTGTCGGCCGTTGAGCCTCTCGCCGAGTGGGAGAAGGAACTCCTCGGAGATGCAGCAGTTGCTGCAGCCGAAGAGGCTCCCGCCGAGGAGAAGCCCGCGAAGGCTCCCGCAGCCAAGAAGGCTCCTGCGAAGAAGGCTGACGCCGACGCAGAAAAGCCCGCGAAGGCTCCCGCAGCGAAGAAGCCCGCAGCCAAGAAGGCTGACGCGGACGCTGCTGCCGAATAAGACACATCACACCAATCACGAAAGTAATCACTCATGGCAAACTTTTCGCTTGAGGATGTCAAGGTGCTCCGTGAGCGCCTCGGCACCGGAATGATCGACACCAAGAACGCACTCGTTGAGGCCGAAGGTGACATTGAGAAGGCAGTTGAAATCCTGCGTCTCAAGGGAGCAAAGGGCAACGCAAAGCGTGCCGACCGTTCCACCTCGGAAGGCCTAGTTCTCGCGAAGGAGACCGCTGGCGCTGTCTACCTGATCGAGCTCGCGTGCGAGACCGACTTCGTTGCGAAGAACGACAAGTTCATCGCCCTTGCCGAGGTTGTCGCTGACGCGATCGCTGCGGCTGGCGCTGACTCGCTCGACGCAGCCCTCACCGTGTCGGTTGGTGGACAGTCTGTCGCCGACCGCATCTCGGACGACGCAGCCGTCATCGGCGAGAAGGTCGAACTTCGTCGCGTGTCCAAGGTTGCCGGTGACAAGTTCGCCGTCTACCTGCACCGCACCTCGAAGGACCTTCCTCCGCAGGTCGGCGTTGTCGTTGCGTACACCGGTTCTGACGACGAGACGGCTCGCGCCATCGCACAGCACATCTCGTTCGCTGACCCCCAGTACCTGTCCAAGGACGACGTCCCGCAGTCCGAGGTCGACAACGAGCGTCGTATCGTCGAAGAGATCTCGCGCGGAGAAGGCAAGCCCGACGCGGCTCTGCCGAAAATCGTTGAAGGCCGCCTCGGTGGATTCTTCAAGCAGGTCGCTCTTCTCGAGCAGGACTACGCTCGCGACAACAAGCTCTCGGTGCAGCAGGTCCTCGACCAGGCTGGACTGACCGTCAGCGGTTTCGTCCGCTTCAAGGTCGGCGCCTAAACAGTTCAGAGGGAAGGGCGGTTCGCACACGCGAGCCGCCCTTCACTGTTTCCCGCGCTTTCTCGGTACTCTGGAAGTCGAAAGTGAGGTTCCATGTCAACGCGCCGCGTCCTTCTGAAACTGTCCGGTGAAGCGTTTGGCGGAGGAACCCTCGGGGTCAACCCCGACATCGTCAGTGCCATCGCACGCGAGATCGCCGACGCGGCACAGACCGTCCAGGTCGCCATCGTTGTGGGTGGCGGTAACTTCTTCCGTGGGGCCGAACTGAGCCAGCGCGGCATGGACCGTTCGCGGGCCGACTACATGGGAATGCTCGGAACCGTCATGAACGCCCTCGCTCTTCAGGACTTCCTTGAACAGGCAGGCCAGCCCGTCCGCGTTCAGTCAGCGATTGAGATGACTCAGGTCGCTGAGCCCTACATCCCGCTTCGCGCCATTCGTCACCTGGAGAAGGGCCGTGTCGTCATCTTCGGTGCTGGTGCCGGACTCCCGTACTTCTCGACCGACACGGTCGCCGCACAACGCGCTCTCGAAATCGGCGCGACCGAAGTCCTCGTTGCGAAGAACGGTGTCGACGGGGTGTACGACGACGACCCGAAGAAGAACCCCAACGCGGTGATGATCGAAAACATCACGTACTCCGAAGCCCTCAAGCAGGGGCTCAAGGTCATCGATGCCACTG